>NZ_JBKYMO010000444.1:0-4581 GCF_047302915.1 Massilia sp. CT11-108
GCGCTGGCGCGCGGCGTCCGGCGCCGTCGCGAACAGCAGCGCCAGCAGCCGCGCCACCGTGTACGTTTTACCGGTGCCCGGGCCGCCCGTGATGATGGCGAACGCGCCCCGCAGGGCGACGGCGCAGGCGATGCGCTGCCAGTCGGGCGTCTCGCCCGCACGCTGGGCGCCGAACAGCGCTTCCAGCCACGTGTGCGCCTGGTCGATGTCGACGTCGCGGCGCTCCTGCGCACGCGTGCGCACGCACGTGGCGACCAGCGTCTCGTCGCGCCAGTAGCGGCGCAGGTACAGCCGCGTGTCGTCCAGCACGAGCGGCTGGTCGTAATCGAGATCGCCCACCCGCCACACCTGGTCGCACGTGGCCAGTTGCGACATCCACCCCTTCACGCCGCGCGGCAGCGGTTTCGCGGCCTTCGCCAGCGCCTTCCAATCCTCGTCGGCCCAGCCGAGCAGCGCGGCCGGATCGCCCACCAGGTCGTCCAGCAGCAGGCAGCTGTGACCCCGTCCTTCCAGTTCCGACAGCACGAGGGCCGCCAGCAGCAGCGGCGTCGATTTCGCGCACGCGGCCTCGCCCAGGCTCGCGACGAAGCGCGCGAACACGCCGGACAGGCGGCGCAGTTCGCCCGCCTCCGTCAGGCGCTCCACCTCGGCCCAAAAGGCGCTGGTATCGATGACGTCAGGCTTCATGCGTCTCCTTTCCCAGCAGGCGATCGAGGCCGTCCAGCAGCTCCACGTCCGGCTCGATCAGGTAGCAGCCGTGCGTGGCCGGGTTGCCGATCCCGCGCAGGAACAGGAACACGGCGCCGCCCAGGTGCTCGTGCGGCGAATAGTCGGCGCCGAGGCGCGCGCGCAGCAGGCGGTGCACGGCCAGCATGTAGATGGCGCCCTGGATGTCGTAGCGGTGCCCGGCCATGCCGGCCGCCATCGCGGCCTGCGTGTACGCGGCGTCGCCCGGTCCCAGCGCATTCGATTTGTAGTCCAGCACCCAGTAGCGGCCGTGGCATTCGAACACGAGGTCCGTAAAGCCCTTCAGCATGCCGTGCAGCTGGCGCTCCGGCAGGATCGGACGCGGTGTGTTCCCCAGCATGCGCTGGCGGCACAGGCGGTCGAGCGCGGCGACGTCCAGCTGGCGGCTGGGGAACCAGAATTCCATCTCGGCCAGCGGAGAATCGAGGTCCGCCAGCGCGCAGCCGACGGGCGGCAGCGGCGTGACGGCGACCATGCGCAGCCAGGCCAGCGCATCGTCGACGCGGTTGCCCCAGCCGGCGCGCTGGATGCGCTGCGCGAGGCGGACGCGGAACTCTTCATCGTCGACCCGGCCGAAGCCTTCCCTGGCCATCCATTCCAGCTGCTCGTGCAGGAAGTTACCGGGGCCGGCGCCGCGCGGGAAGCGGTGCCACGGCGCGTCCTCGCTGTGCGTGACGGGCACGACGCCCGGGTCGTCTTCCTCCAGCAAATTCTCTTCCTGCGGCCGCGTGGGCGGCGCGACGGCCACCGTGTTTTTCGTCAGCGACGTGAAGGAGCCCACGGCCCAGTTGCGTTCGAAGCGCGCCTCGAACCGGGGCGGCTCGACGAGCTCCGGCCGCACGTCCTGCCTTGCCAGCCGCGTACAGCCGTCCGGGCTCGCCAGCGCATGGAGTTCGATGCCGTCGACGTCGCCGCGCAAGTGTTCCCAGCGCTCGCGCACGGCGGTCGCGGGCACGGGTGCGCCGCCCGTCAGCAGATAGCCCAGCGCCGATTCGTGCAGCTGGTTCTCGCCCTTCCTGCGCGCCGCGACGGCGGCGACACCCAGCCACAGGAAATGGCGCGCCCGCGTCAGCGCGACGTACAGCAGGCGCAGGTCTTCTTCCAGGCGCGCGCGGTCGACGGCTTCCATCGCCGCGTCGGACAGCGCCAGGTCGATGCGGCGCTCGCCATCGTCTTCCACGTATTCGAAGAATGCGCGGTTGCGGCGGTCCGTCTTGCGCGCGGTGACGGCGAACGGCAGGTACACGAGCGGATATTCCAGGCCCTTCGATTTGTGCACCGTGACGACTTTCACCAGTTCCGCATCCGACTCCAGCCGCAGCACTCTTTCGTCGCCGCCCTCGCCCACGCCTTCCACCTGTTCGGCGAACCAGCGGATCAGCGCCTGTTCGCCATCCAGTTCGCGGCTCGCTTCCTGCAGCAGTTCCGCGAGGTGCAGCAAATTCGTCAGGCGCCGCTCGCCGCCCGGCGCCGCCAGCAGCTTGGCGGGCAGGCCCAGTTCGTGGATGAAGCGGCGCAGCATCGCCAGCACGCCTTGCCGCTGCCACGCCTGGTGCAGCGATTTCAGTTGTTCGACGCGGACTTCCCACGCCAGTTCGTCGCTCGCGAGCTGCGCCAGTTCCGCCAGCGGCAGCGCGCACGTCGCAGTCGCGAACGCGGCGCGCGCGAGCGTGACGTCGAGCGGATTCGCCACCGCCTGCAACCAGCGCAGCACGTCGCGCGCTTCAATGCTTTCGACGACGGAATCCTGGTCGGACAGGTACACGCTCGCGACCTTGCGCTGCACGAGCGCGCGCCGGACGGCCGCCGCCTCGCGCCGGTCGCGCACGAGGATCGCGATATCGGCCGGCATCAGGCGGGCAAACCGCCCGGCATCGTCCGCGAAGCCGACGCGCGGATCGTTCAGCAGCCGGACGATGTGTTCGGCGCAGTGCTGCGCGAAGAATTCGCGGTAGTCATCCGCGCGCAGGTCCTCGACCTCCGCCACGCCGACCGCCAGCGCCTGGAACGGGCCGTCGACGCCGACCAGCTGCTGCTTGCGGCCCGCCGCGTCGACGGCGTCGAACGGCAGCGGATTTTCCTCCCCCTTGCGGAAGCGGAAGGCGCCCGCCGCGTAATTCCCTTCCGCGTGGCGGAACAGCTGGTTGACGGCGGCGACGAGCTGGCGCGTCGACCGGTAGTTCGTGCCCAGCTGGTAGTGGCGGCCGTGCGTGGCGCGGCGCGCCGAAAGATAGCTGTGGATGTCGGCGCCGCGGAAGCCGTAGATCGACTGCTTAGGATCGCCGATGAGGAACAGGCCGCGCGCCGGATCGTTGTCGGCCACGCGGTACAGCAGGTCGAAGATGCGGTACTGGTCGGGCGACGTGTCCTGGAATTCATCGACCATCGCCACCGGATACTGGTCGAGGATGCGGCGGCGTAGCGCTTCGCCGTTCGGTCCCTCCAGCGCATCCTTCAGGCGCGCCAGCATGTCGGCGAAACCGAACTGGCGGTTGCGGCGCTTCAGCTCCGCCATGCGGTGCGCGATGGCGCAGGCGGCGTGGCGCAGCAGCGCGTGCGACACGGGGGCGATGGCGTCGAGCCCCTCTTTCAACGCCTTGGTGTGCTCGAAGCACTCGGGGATCGGCGCGCTGTAATCCTTGCTGAACGCGTCGAGGATGCCGTCGGGTGTCAGGCGGGTCCACGATGCGTCGGTGAGTTGCGGATAGTGGGCTTGCGGGTCATCCGCCCAGCCGCGCAGCGCATCGAACGCTTTCGCCAGCGAATCCGGTCGCATCTTGTTGCCGTTGAACGCCTTCGGATTCACGCTGCGCTGCGCCGCGATCCATGACTCCATCGCATCGGCGCGCGCCTGCCAGCCGTCCTTCAGCCGCTTCAACGCATCGCGCTGCTCGCGTTCCGCCTCGGCGATGACGGCGCCCAGCGGCCGCTCGCCCAGGTTGCCGATGCGGTCGTCGATGCGGCCCGCGCGCTGCACCAGCTCGCGCACGGTCCGTTTCAGCGCGTCGACGTCGCTCCAGCAGGACAGGAGGCTCGTCAGCGCCGCGCCGGACAGCGGGTACACGTGCTGGCGCCAGTAGTCGTGCGCGGCATCCTCGAACAGCGCGCGCTCGTCGCTGACGAGCTCTTCGTCGAACAGGCTGCCGCTGTCGAACGCGTGCTCGCGCAGCATGCGCTGGCACCACGCGTCGATCGTGAAGATCGCCGCCTCGTCCATCGTCTCGGCCGCGAGCACCAGCCGGTGCGCGGCCACGAGCCGGGATGCCTCGTCGTCGTACGCGTCGGCCAGCGCTTCCAGATAGGGATCGTCCGGCTCGATCTCGCCGCGGAAGCACGCCGCCGCCTGCACGAGGCGCTCGCGCACGCGGTTCGACAGCTCGCGCGTGGCGGCGCGCGTAAAAGTCATGACGAGGATCTCGGGCGGCATCAGCGGACGGGCAAAACCGTCGTCGCCGCCGTGGCCCAGCACCAGGCGCAGGTACAGCGCGGCGATGGTCCACGTTTTACCCGTACCGGCGCTGGCCTCGATGAGGCGCGAACCGTGCAGCGGGAAGCCCAGGGCGTCGAGCAGCTGGCTCATTGCTCGCCTCCGTCGAAGCGGGTCACGGTCACGCCGTCCTTCAGCCACGCGACCAACGGGCCGTACAACGCTTCGGCCACGAGCGGCCAGCCGCCGGCCGCGCGCAGCAGCGCGAATTCCGGCCACAGGCGCGCGAGACGTATGACGGCGGCTTCGAGATCGACGGCGAAGTCACCGACCCGTGCCTCGCGCGCATCGCCGCCGGAGAAGTGCGCGAGCGCCGTCTTGCACGCGACGGGCAGCGGCCGGTCGAG
>NZ_JBKYMO010000445.1:0-4563 GCF_047302915.1 Massilia sp. CT11-108
CGCGCCGTCGCGCTCCTCCGCGTGCGGCAGCGGTTTCAGGAGATACGCGGCCATCATCGGCGTCAGCAGGCGCGCGACGAGCAGCGACGCGAGGATCGCCAGCACGGCCGTCCAGCCGAACTGCTTGAAGAATTTGCCGGGGATACCGCTCATGAACGCGGTCGGCAGGAACACGGCGACGAGCGAGAACGTCGTCGCGATCACGGCCATGCCGATTTCGTCGGCCGCTTCCAGCGCGGCCTGCATCGGCGTTTTCCCCATGCGGAGGTGGCGCGAGATGTTCTCGATCTCGACGATCGCATCGTCCACGAGCACGCCGACGACGAGCGCCAGCGACAGCAGCGTGACCATGTTCAGCGTGTAGCCGAACAGGTATTGGCCGAGGAACGCGGGGATCACGGACAGCGGCAGCGCGGCCGCCGCGACGAGCGTCGCGCGCCAGTCGCGCAGGAACCACCACACGACCAGCACCGCGAGCACGGCGCCCTCGTACAGCATTTCCATCGACGCGTCGAAGTTGTCCTCGACGGGCGCCGCGTTGTCGATCGTTTCGCGCAGCACGACGTTGCCGTGCTTTTGCTGCAGCTCGGCGACGGCCTTGCGCACGCCGTTCGCGACGTCCATCTCGCCGGCGCCGCGCGTGCGGAAGATTTCGAAGGCGACGACCGGTTTGCCGTCCTGCTCCGCGATGGCGCGCGGCTCGGCGACCGTGTCGGACACCGTCGCGATCTCGTTCAGGCGCACGTGGCGGCCATCCGGCAGCGGGATCTCCATGCGCGCCAGTTCCTGCGCCGTCTGCACGGTCGCCAGCGTGCGCACGGATTGCTCGGCGCCGCTCACGTCGCCGCGGCCGCCCGGTTCCTCGCGCTGCACGTTGCGCAGCAGGCGCGAGACGTCCAGTGCCGACACGCGCAGCGCGGCCATCTTCTGATCGTCGAGTTCCACGCGCACTTCGCGGTAGACGCCGCCCACGCGCTTGACCGCGCCGACGCCCGGTACGCTGAGCAGGCGCTTGGACACCGTGTTGTCGACGAACCAGCTCAGGTCGGGCGCGTCGAGCGCCGGCTTGCCGTGCGCGTCGGCCGCCTGCGCCGTGAACGTGAGCACGACGCGGCCCGCGGTCGTCGTCTTCGTCACGCTCGGGTCGCGCATCTCCGCGGGCAGGTCGGCGCGCACGCGCGAGACGGCGTCGCGCACGTCGTTGACGGCGTCCGACAGGTCCTTCTCGAGGATGAATTCGACGGTGATCGTGGCCACGCCGTCCAGCACGCGCGCATAGATGTTCTTGACGCCCTGGAGGGTCGCGACCGAGTCCTCGATCTTGCGCGCGACCTCCGTCTCCAGCTGCGCCGGCGCGGCGCCGTCGAGCGTCGCGACGACGGTGACGATGGGCAGTTCGATGTCCGGGAAGTCCTGCACCTTGTTCGCCTTGAACGCCAGCACGCCGGCGAAGGTGAGGAGGGCGAACAGCATGATCGCCGGGATCGGGTTGCGGATCGAGAGCGCGGAAAAATTCATGACCGTGCCCTCAACGCGCCGCCAGCGTCGGCACGTTACGTACCAAGTCGCCGTCGTTGAGGAAGCCGGCGCCGCTCGTGACGACCAGCGCGTCCGCGGGCAGGCCGTCCGTCACCTCGACGCGGTCGCCGAGACGGCGGCCCGTCGCGACTTTCAACTGGCTCACGCGGCCGTCCGCATTCAGGCGGAATACGTACGCGAAGCCATCGCGCACGGCGACGGCCTGCTGCGGCACCGTCAGCGCGGCCGACTCGCCCAGCGCGAACTGGCCGCTGGCGAACATGCCGGCCTTCAGCGGCGCATTGGCCGACAGCGCCGGCGGCAGGTCGACGTAGACGAGGGCGACGCGGCTTTGCGCATCGACGGTCGGCGCGACCGTGCGCACGCGGCCCTGCACCTGCGTGCCGCCGGCCGCCTGCACGACGGCCTTCTGGCCCGGCTTGATGCGCGGGAGCTCGGCGGCCGTCACCTCGGCGCGCCATTCCAGGCGGCCCTGGCGGATCATGCGGAACATCTCCGCGCCCACGCCGGCGACGGCGCCCACGGTGGCGTTGCGCGCGGAGATCACGCCGGCATCCGGCGCGACGATCTTCGTGTACTTCAGGCGCAGCTGTTGCTGGGCCAGCGTCGCCTTCGCCGATGCCACGCGCGCGGCGGCCGTGCGCTCGGCCGTCATGTATTGCGTGATCTGCTGTTCGCTGAGCGCGCCCGAGCTTTGCAGGGCGCGCGCCCGCTTCGCATCGGCGCGGGCGGCGGACGCATTCGCCTCCGCTTCCTGGACAGCGGCTTTCGCCTGCGCGACGTCCGCCTCGACCGGCGCCGCATCGAACACGGCGAGCACCTCGCCCTTCTTGACGACGTCGCCCACGTTGACCTTCACCTCCTGCAGGCGCAGACCGTTCGACTCGCTGCCGATCACCGCTTCCTGCCACGCGGCGACGTTGCCGTTGGCGGCGAAGCTGAGCGGCAGGCGCGATTGCTCCGGTTTCGCCGTCGTGACGGTCAGCGCGGGGCGCGGGGCCGCCGCCTTCTTGTCGTCGGCGGCATTGCTGGAGACGAGGACGCCCACGGTGCTGGCCAGGATGGCGGCGATGGAGACGGCGAGGGCGGGCCGGGACATGCGGCGGAGTTGGGCGGGAGTCATGGCGTTCAAAGTAGATGGATGCCGAAGCGTTTCAGCAGAAGGGCGAACAGGAGTATGCTGGCCACCGTGATCGCGATTCCCGCGCCCAGCGCCGGCCAGAAGCCGAGGCGTGCCAGCAGCCACGGGAAGGCGGCGAACATGGGGAGTGTCGGGATCACGTACCACAGCGTGTACCAGGCGTGGTTGGCGATCTTTTCCTGCGGCTGGCGTTCGATGTGCAGCCAGATCAGCGTCAGCACGGTCACGAGCGGCAGGGACGCGACCAGGCCGCCGAGGCGGTCGGAGCGCGCGGCAGCTTCCGACACCAGGACGACGACGGCGGCGCTGATCAGGTATTTCAAGACGATCCAGGACATGGCGGAACCAGAAGTCAAACTGCGACAGTGTAACAAAGCACACCCGAGGACGCCTGTTCCGTATGGTCCCGGCTGTCATGTTCCGTTACAAATCCTTACCACTGAAACGTCGCGTCGATATTCCCGCTCATCCATTCGCGGTTAAATGGCGGCCAACATGAAGCTCAACATGATCCGACGCGCATCGCTTGTCCTGCTGGCCGCCGCCTTGATGGCGACGGGTGCCGCAGCGGCGGCCGATGCGGCATCTGCCCCGGATGTGCAGGCGCTGCATGTGCTGAACCGCCTCGCATACGGACCGCGTCCCGGCGACGTCGGGCGCGTGGCGCAGATGGGCGTGCAGCGCTGGATCGACCAGCAGCTGCATCCGGAGACGATCCCGCTGCCGGCCGACCTGGACGCACGCCTGGCCGCACTGGACACCGTGAACCGCAGCGCCGGAGAATCGCTGGCCGAGTTCCTGGAACTGCGGCGCGCCGTTCGGATGGACGACGAGGGCGCGAAACAGCGCCGGCGCGAGGCCGAGATGCGCGTGGCGCGCCAGGCTGCGGAAGCCCGGCTGTTGCGCGCCGTCGAGAGCCCGCGCCAGCTGGAAGAGGTCATGGTCGACTTCTGGTACAACCATTTCAACGTCTTCGCGGGCAAAGGAATCGACCGCGCGCTGGTGACGAGCTACGAACGCGACGCGATCCGCCCGCACGCGCTCGGCTCCTTCCGCGCGCTGCTGGGCGCGACGGCGAAGCATCCGGCGATGCTGTTCTACCTCGATAACGTCGTGTCGTCGGCGCCGCGCCCGGATGCGAAGGGTAAGGCGCGGGGGCTGAACGAAAACTATGCGCGCGAACTGATGGAGTTGCACACGCTGGGTGCGGACGGCGGCTACACGCAGCGCGACGTGACGGAGCTGGCGCGCATGCTGACCGGGTGGACGTTCGACCAGAAGCGTCTCGCGCGCACGGGCGAGACATTCCGCTTCGACGCCGGCCGCCACGATGCCGGCACCAAGACGTGGCTGGGCCGCGCGATCGCGCCGGCCGGCCAGCAGGAAGGGGAGTATGCGCTGGACGTGCTGGCCATGCACCCCGCCACGGCGCGCCACGTGAGCCGCGAGCTGGCGCAATACTTCGTCAGCGACGAGCCGCCGCCAAGCCTCGTCGACCGCATGGCGGCCACGTGGCAGGCGTCGCAGGGCGACATCCGCGCCGTGCTGGCGACGCTGTTCGCGAGCCGCGAATTCATGGACGCGGGGAGCGTCGGCGCGAAGTTCAAGACGCCGTACCAGTACGTGGTCTCGGCCCTGCGGGCGAGCGGCGTGCCGGTGGCGAATGTCGGGCCGTTGGTGAATACCATGAATCAGCTGGGCATGCCGTTGTACGGCTGCCAGACGCCGGACGGGTACAAGAACACGCAGGACGCGTGGCTGAACCCGGACGCGCTGACGCGGAGCATCGCCTTCGCGAGCGCGCTGGCTGGCGGCAAACTGCCGCTGGCGACGGTGCCGGCCGATGCGCCGCCGGCGCCGCTCGATCCGGTCCGGCTGCAGGC
>NZ_JBKYMO010000446.1:0-4549 GCF_047302915.1 Massilia sp. CT11-108
TGCGCGGCCGTCGGCTGCACGCCGCGCCGCCCGCGCACGAGCAGGGGTACGCCCAGCGTCTCTTCCATGTGCTGGATGCGTTCGCTCGCGGACGCCAGCGCCAGGTGCGCGCGCCGGCTGCCGGCCGTGATGCTGCCGGCATCCAGCACGTGCAGGAACAGCTGCAGGTCGGTCAGGTCGAATCTCATGTCGGAGCTCATGTAAAACAAAAAGCCCCGGCTCGCCGGGGCTTTTCGTATGGGGCCATGGGGCAGCCAGCCAGATGTTCTTATTTGAGGTGATCCGAGATCAGCTTGGTCATTTCGAACATCGACACCTGCGCCTTGCCACCGAAGACGGCTTTCAGCTTGTCGTCGGCGTTGATCATGCGGCGGTTGGCCGCGTCCTGCAGGTTTTGCGCCTTGATGTAGTCCCAGACCTTCTTGGTCACTTCCGTGCGCGGCAGCGGTTTCGCGCCGACGACGGCGGCCAGCGTTGCCGATGGGGTCATCTCTTTCATGAAAGCGGCGTTGGGCTTGCGTGCCGCGGCAGGCTTCTTTGCTGCGGCGGTTGCTTTCGGTGCTGCTGCTTTGGCAGGAGCTGCTGCCTTTTTCGCTGCCGGCTTCGCCGCCGCAGCAGGCTTGGCAGCGGCTTTTTTAGCGGGCGCTGCGGTGGTTTTTTTGGCTGTTGCCATCTTCGAGCCTCCTAAACGGAACACATGGAAATTTGCGCTTGAGCGCACCCGGCTTATATTGGTAGGGTTTTAGTGTTCGTGCAAGTCTTTTTCGAAATTTTTTCACTCTTACAAGCCCTAAAATAGCCCGTTGTGTTACCCGGGCCTCTCTAGAGCGAAAAAACGGACGTCCCAAGCACAAAAAAGCCGTGCGGGACGGTGGTCGCGCACGGCTTTTTAGAGATGGATCAAGGATCAGCGCATACCGGGCATCATGCCCTTCATCCCGCGCATCATCTTCATCAGGCCGCCGCCCTTGAGCTTCTTCATCATCGTGTTCATCTGCTCGTACTGGGTCAGCATGCGGTTCACTTCCTGCACCTGCACGCCGGCTCCGGCCGCGATGCGGCGCTTGCGGTTGGCCTTGATCAGTTCCGGCTTGGCGCGTTCCGCCGGCGTCATCGAGTCGATGATGCCGCACATGCGGCGCACCTGTTTCTCGGCCTGGTCCATGTTGGCACCGTTCGCGGCCTGCTGGAACTGGGCCGGCAGCTTGTCGAGCAGGCCGGCCATGCCGCCCATCTTCTTCATCTGCGCGAGCTGGGCGCGGAAGTCGTTCATGTCGAACTTGCCGCCCGACTTGATCTTGTTGGCCATGTCGGCCGCGGCCTTCATGTCCACGCCCTTGCGCGCTTCCTCGACCAGCGCGAGGATGTCGCCCATGCCCAGCACGCGGTTGGCCATGCGGGCCGGATCGAACGCTTCCAGGCCGTCCAGCTTTTCCGAGACGCCGGCGAACTTGATCGGCTTGCCCGTCACGTGGCGCACGGACAGTGCCGCGCCCCCGCGCGAGTCGCCGTCGAGCTTCGTCAGGATCACGCCGGTCAGCGGCAGCGCGTCGTTGAAGGCTTTCGCGGTGTTGATCGCATCCTGGCCGACCATGGCGTCGACGACGAACAGCGTCTCGATCGGATTCGCGGCCGCGTGCACGGCGGCGATCTCCTGCATCATCGCCTCGTCGATGGCCAGGCGGCCGGCCGTGTCGATGATGACGACGTCGTGATAGTGCTTCTTCGCCCAGTCGATCGCGTTCTTCGCGATGTCGACCGGCTTGTCGCTGGCGGTGGACGGGAAGAAGTCGGCGCCGACCTGCTTCGTCACCGATTCCAGCTGCGCGATTGCGGCGGGGCGGTAGACGTCGGCGGAGACGGTCAGGACCTTTTTCTTCTTCTCTTCCTTGAGGTACTTCGCGAGCTTGCCGGTGGTGGTCGTTTTACCGACACCCTGCAGGCCGGCCATCAGGATCACGGCCGGCGGCTGCTGCGCGAACGACAGCTGCGAGGCGTCCGGACCGAGGTCGGCGCCCATCAGCGCGCCCAGTTCCTTCTGCACGACGCCGACGAGGGCCTGGCCCGGCGACAGCGAGCCGATGACTTCCTCGCCCAGCGCCTTTTCCTTCACTTTGGCGATGAATTCGCGCACGGCCGGCAGCGCGACGTCGGCCTCGAGCAGGGCCAGGCGCACTTCGCGCAGCATTTCTGCGGTGTTCGCCTCCGTGAGGCGGGCCTCGCCACGCATCGTCTTGACGACCTTGGCAAGGCGTTGTGTCAGGTTATCCAGCATCGTTCTACCTTCTGTACTGATATATATAAGTGGCGGCGGCGCGCAATCCGCCATTTTACCCCATGTCGGGGCGCGTTTTCCCTCGTCAAGACCCCAATTCAGCCATTCGCAACGCGTCCAGTCAACCTGGCGATTTGATTCTTGGTAAAACCTGATTGGATGGTTTGACAATGTATTGCTTCGAGTTTATGTTCCTGAGGCGTCACGCAGTTCATTCCAATAAAAGTTTCACCCCCAATCGGAGAGACAGGCAATGAAAGCACACGTGTTCGGCAAGACCCTCGCCATCGCCGCGCTGCTGGCCGCGAGCGGCGCCCAGGCGCAGGACGTGGTCCGCCTCGGCAACCTCAAGTTCGCGCACTACGGCGCGGTGTCATACATCAAGGAGATCGCGCCCAAGTGCGGGATCAAGGTCGAGGAACGCATCTTCGCGAAGGGCCTGGACGTGATGCAGGCCATCATCGCAGGTGAACTCGACGTCGGCACGACGGCGTCCGAGGCCGCGATCTCGGGCCGCGCCGGCGGTGCCCCGATCTACGTCGTGGCCGGCTTCGCGAAAGGCGGCGCCCGGCTCGTCGCGCGCGCGGATGCCAACGTCAAGGCCGTGAAGGACCTGAAGGGCAAGAAGGTGGGCGTGACGCGCGGCGGCATCCAGGAAGTGCTCCTGATGGCCGAGTTGCACAAGGCCGGCCTCAGCGCCGACCCGGCGCCCGGCAAGGACGTGCAGATCGTCTACCTGGCGTACGCCGACCTCAACCAGGCGCTGCTGGGCAAGAACATCGACGCCATGATGCAGTCCGAACCCCAGTCGTCGCAGGCGATCAACAAGGGCTTCGGCGTCGAGGTCCTGAAACCGTACGACACGCCGATCGGCGAACCGGTGCGGACGATGGTGATGACGGAAAAGTTCTACAACACGAAGCGCCCCGTGGCGGAGAAATTCATGCGCTGCTTCGTCATGGCCACGAGCGCCTTCATCCGCGACCGCGCGCTGGCCGAGAAATACGTGCGCGAAGTCGTGTTCAAGGGCCAGATCACGAAGGACGACTTCGACGACGCGATCAGCAATTCGCCCTATACCTACGACATCACGCCGGAGCACATCCAGACCACGACCGACATCATGGTCAAGACGGGTGTCGGCCGGATGGCGAAGCCGCCGGTGGCGAAGGACTGGGTCAAGACCGATTTGCTGGATGAGGCGAAGAAGAGCCTGAACATCAAGTAAACCAAACCACGCAAGGAGCGGAGATGGTGAAGCGCAGGTGGCAGGACATCGCGATCGGCCTGGTCGTGCCGGTCGTCGCGATCGCGATCTGGCAGTGGGTGGCCAGCATGGGATGGGTCAACGAGCACGTCCTGCCGTCCCCGCTGCAGGTCTGGCGGAAGTGGATCGCGTACCTGCTGCCGCTGCAGGACTTCGCCACCTGGCGCGAAGTCAACGGCGGCGGGGGAAAGCTGGCGTGGATGGTGTCCGGCGAATTGATCACCGACGCCATCGGCAGCATGTACCGCGTGATCGTCGGCTTCCTCGTCGGCGCCGCGCTGGCGCTGCCGATCGGCCTCGCCATGGGCGCGAGCCGCATCGCGCATGCCTGGCTGAATCCGTTGTTCCAGCTGCTGCGCCCCATTCCGCCGATCGCCTACATCCCGATGTCGATGCTGTGGTTCGGCCTCGGCAACCCGCCGGCCTTCTTCCTGATCGCGCTGGGCGCCTTCTTCCCCGTGCTGATGAATACCATCGCGGGCGTGCGCCAGGTCGACGGCATCTATTTGCGCGCGGCGCGCAACCTGGGCGCGAGCGGGCCGACGATGTTCCTGCGCGTGATCCTGCCGGCGGCCGTGCCGTACATCCTGACCGGCATGCGCATCGGCATCGGCACGGCGTTCATCGTCGTGATCGTGGCCGAGATGATCGCCGTGAACAACGGGCTCGGTTTCCGCATCTCGGAGGCGCGCGAGTACTTCTGGTCGGACAAGATCATCGCCGGCATGATCACGATCGGCCTGCTCGGCCTCGCCATCGACGTCGGCATGAACAAGCTGAACAACCATCTGCTGCGCTGGCACCGCGGCCTGGAGCATTGAGATGACCGCGCATATCGTGATCGACAGCGTCAGTAAAGTATTCGACGGCGACGGCCGCCGCATGGTCGCCCTGCAGGACATCAGTCTCGAGATCCCTCACGGCCAGTTCGTCTGCCTGCTGGGGCCTTCCGGCTGCGGCAAGTCGACCCTGCTGAACGCCGTCGCCGGCTTCGCGCCGCCGACGGC
>NZ_JBKYMO010000447.1:0-4529 GCF_047302915.1 Massilia sp. CT11-108
CGTGGTACATGGCCAGTACCGCGTCGGCGTCCCGCAGGTACTTCGGCTGGAACAGCGTGTCGGCCGGATACGGGCCGGGGGGGGGGGGGGGGGGCCGGGGGGGGGGGGGGGGGCCCGGGGGGGGGGGGGGGGGGGGGGCCCGCCGCGCGGCCCCGCCCCCCCCCCCCCGCTGCACGGTTGATCCAAATCCCGCTACAATTTCGTCCCTCGGACGCTCGCATCCTGCAGAGCCGATGTTTTATTCAAGGCATGCATATGCAAAGACTCCTCACCGTCATCCTCGCCTGCCTCGGCATGGTCGGCGCGCTCGCCATCGACACCTATCTGCCGTCGATTCCCGCCATCGGCCGGGCATTCGACGTCGGCCCCGTGGCCGTGCAGCAGACGCTGTCGGTCTTCCTCTTCATGTTCGCGTTCATGATGCTGTTCTACGGGACGCTGTCCGATTCGTTCGGCCGCCGTCCCGTGATCATGGTCGCGCTGACGGTCTACACGCTGGCCTCCGCCGGCGCCGCGCTCGCGCCCACGTTCGGCTGGCTGCTGCTGTTCCGCGCGCTGCAGGGCATGTCGGCGGGGGCCGGCTCCGTCATCGGCCAGGCCATCGTGCAGGACCGCTTCACGGGCGCGGACGCCCAGCGCATCATGTCGCACATCATGATGGTGTTCGGCCTCGCGCCCGCGATCGCGCCGGTGCTGGGCGGCTGGTTGCACGTGACGTTCGGCTGGCGCGCGACGTTCGTGTTCCTCGCGCTGTTCGGCACCGTGATGCTGCTCGCGACCTGGAAGCTGCTGCCGGAAAGCCTGCCGCGCGAGAAGCGCCACGCGTTCCACGGCGTGGCCATCGCGCGCAACTACCTGAAGGTGCTGGGGCATCCGCAATTCGTGCTACTGTCGCTGTCCGTGGGCCTCGCGTTCGGCGGGCTGTCGCTGTACATCGGCTCCGCCGCGAACTTCGTGATGGAGATCCTGCACCTGCCCGAGACGGCGTTCGCGTGGATGTTCATCCCGCTGATCAGCGGCATGGTGATCGGCTCCGCGTGGGGCGGCAAGCGCGCCGCGCGCATCCCGGCGCCGCGCATGCGCGCCATCGGCTTCGGCACGATGCTCCTCGCGTGCGTGCTGAACGTCGGCTACACGGCGGCCGCCGGCGACGCGGTGACGATCCCGTGGGCCGTGCTGCCGCTGATGGTCTACACGTTCGGCCTCGCCGTCGCGATGCCCGCGATCCAGGTGAGCGCGCTGGGCCTGTTCCCCGACAACCGCGGCCTCGCGTCGTCGATGCTGGCGTTCATCCAGATGATGTCGTTCGCACTCGTCTCCGGCCTCGTCGCGCCGCTGCTGTTCGACAGCGCGTTCAAGCTTGCGTGCGGGGTGGCGGTGGGGCTGGTGGCCAGCTTCTGCGCGTGCCAGCTGGGCAATGCGATGGCAAAGGAGCGGGTGGCGGCGGCCTGACGAACCTTACGAATCCGTAAGTGGTCAGGCCGGGATCATCCCGGCAATAATTCCTCATTCAATTCCGTGGAATGGGGAAACGATGCATCGAACGATACTGGCGGGTCTGGTTGCGGCGGCGCTGTTGAGCGCTTGCGGGGGCGGAGGAAGTAGCGGCGGCGCCCCAGCGCAGGCGGCGGCAACGGTCACTTACCGTTTCGTGCCGCCGAAAGCGGGCGCGCATCTCGTCTATGTCGACCAGCAGGCCGACACCCTGAACAACACGTTACACCGCACGACGGACGACGACGTCACGGCGGTCAATGCCGATGGCACGTTCGCCGTGCACGAAGAAGATCCCTCGCACAACCGCGTCGTGTCCGGCGCGGTCGACCAGACCCTGTACCCGACGGACTTCCAGTACGACGCGGCCGGGCAGGTGGCCGCGATGACGATCGATAAGGGCACGGCCGTGACGCACTGCACGTACCAGGGCAGCCAGGGGGCACCGGCAACGCTGGCCGTCGGCGCCGGCTGGGCCGCGCAATACACCGAGACCTGCAACGGCGGTGCCGGTGTGACTTACACGCAGAACGGCACGCTGTCCGGCATCGAGACGATCACGATCGCCGCGGGCACGTTCAGCGCCTACAAGTTCGTCTCGACGACGACCTGGACCGTCAACGGCATCACGCGGACGGAAAGCGCCACGCGCTGGCGCGATGCGTCCGGCGGCGACACGCGCACCCTCAAGATGGTGCGGGCAATCGCCTACAGTGGCGGTACGCCGGCCGCGGGCTCGCTGGTGACGGGATCGCGGGAATTGCAGAGTTATCGGTAAAGCCCTGCGCGGGGCGCGGAACGGATCGGCATCGGTGCTGTCCAACGGTTGTCATGAATCGGCATGGTCGCCGAAAGGAGCATCCAATGCGTGTCTCCGGACGTCAGGCGCGTGCGTCCAGGGTCTTGGGCCTGGGCATCCCACCCGCGATCTGTTGCATGCTGGCGGGCTGCGCTGGGTCGCCGGTCGCGCCGGACGCGCAACCCGGGCACTGCCGGCGCGCCAGCGAACAGGAGATCACCGCGCTGTTCGACCGCTGGAACGCATCGCTCAAGACGGGCGATCCGCACCAGGTCGTTGCCAATTACGCTGAACGTTCGATCCTGTTGCCGACCGTGTCGAACGTGCCGCGCCTGACGCCGGCCGACAAGGAAGACTACTTCAGGCACTTCCTGGAGAGCCGGCCGTCCGGCGTCATCGACCTGCGCTTCGTCGACATCGCCTGCGACACGGCGGTGGACGCCGGCCTGTACACGTTCACGTTCGGCGCGACGGGGCAGGTGGTCCATGCCCGCTACACGTTCACGTATCGGTGGGAAGGCGGGAAATGGCTGATCACGAGCCACCATTCGTCGGCCATGCCGGAGCCACAGCCGCACTGATCGGCATCAGCGGCGATGCTGCTTCATCGCCTTGTCGACCTCGCGCTTGGCGTCGCGGTCTCTCTCGGTATCGCGCTTGTCATGCTGTTTCTTGCCCTTGGCGAGGCCGACTTCGCATTTCACGCGGCCGCCCTTGAAGTGCAGGTTGAGAGGGAGAAGCGTGTAGCCGGAGCGCTCGACCTTGCCGACCAGCTTGTCGATCTCGGCCTTGTGCAGCAGCAGCTTGCGCGTGCGCAGGGCTTCCGGATGGCTCCAGGCGGAGGCGGTCGTGAGGGCGCTGATGTGCGCGCCGAACAGGTACAGTTCGCCGTTGCGTACGACGACGTACGCTTCCTTGATCTGCACGCGGCCGTCGCGGATCGCCTTCACTTCCCACCCTTCCAGCACGAGGCCGGCCTCGTAGCGGTCCTCGATGAAGTAGTCGAAAAAGGCTTTTTTATTGTCAATAATACTCATGAAATCGCTAATTTCCGCGCGTCGGTTAAACTACCGTCGTCGCGCTTCTGAAATGTCGAGCGCGACGCAACGTAACCAACATCATAACAAACGGTTGACCAATGGCAGTAGTGCACAAATCAGTTTTCCTCGGGTACAGCGCGGAACAGATGTTCGATCTGGTCGCGAAAGTCGAGGACTATCCGAAATTCCTTCCCTGGTGCAGCGGCGTGAAAGTGCTCGAACGCAGCGATGAGAAGTTGGTGGCCTGCCTGCAAATCAACTTCCACGGGGTCAAGCAGAGCTTCACCACATCGAATCACAACCAGCGTCCGGGCCAGATGAAGATGCACCTCGTCGACGGCCCTTTCAAGATGCTGGAGGCCACGTGGAACTTCAAGTCCCTGCGCGCCGACGCCTGCAAGATCGACTTCGACATGCAGTACGAGTTCTCGAGCATTATCCTCGAGCAGCTCGTCGGGCCCGTGTTCGGCATGATCGCCAACACAATGGTCGATTCGTTCTGCAAGCGTGCCGAGGTGATCTATGGCTGAGCAGGCGGAATTGCAAGTCTACGTCATGTACGCGTTGCCGCAGAACGAGTTCATCCGGCCGCTGCGTGTCGCACCCGGCACGACGGTCGGGCAGGCGATCGAGCAGAGCGGCGTGCTGGCCGCGTTCCCGGACATCAATCTCGTGACCCAGCCGGTAGGCATCTACGGCAAGAAAAAGACGCTGGAGACCGCGCTGCGCGACCGCGACCGCGTGGAAATCTATCGCCCGCTCGTGGCCGACCCGAAGGATTCGCGGCGCAAGCGCGCGGCGAAGAAGCAGACCGCTGCGTAGCGGTGGGCACCCCTGTGCCCACGCGCAACGCCAACACGCCACATACGTCACGCGTGGGCACGTGGTGCCCATCCTACCGGGACGGACAGTCCGCCAGCACGCGCCGGGCCTGAACCAGCCGGCGCGCCTTTTCTTCGTCCGTCACGAAGACGCGCTCGCCCTTGTCATCCATCTCCGCGATGCGCACGCCCGACGTCAGCACGGCCTCGCTGCGGCGGGCCGCGGCGCATTGCGCGGCGTCGTCGGCCTTGCGCTGCTCGTCCGCCGAGGCCTTGCGTTCGTCCGCATCGCGCTCGGCGGACAGTCCGCCAGCACGCGCCGGGCCTGAACCAGCCGGCGCGCCTTTTCTTCGTCCGTCACGAAGACGCGCTCGC
>NZ_JBKYMO010000448.1:0-4526 GCF_047302915.1 Massilia sp. CT11-108
GCGACAAACAACGGCGCCGAAGTGCGCACGCTGTCCGGATCCGGCGCCGTGCTGCTGGGCGGCCAGACGTTGACGCTAACCAATGCCGGAGATACGTTCGCCGGCAGCATCCTTGGCTCGGGCGGGCTGACAATCGCGGGCGGCACGCAGGTGCTCAGCGGTACCAATACCTATAACGGCGCCACGTCGATCGACCAAGGCGGCGCACTGGCGCTGTCAGGTCCGGGCAGCATCGCTCTGTCCAGCGGTGTGGCCAACAACGGCGTGCTCGACATCGCGGCCACGGACAACGGCGCCGAAGTGCGCACGCTGTCTGGCTCCGGTGCTGTGTTGCTGGGCGGCCAGACGCTGACGCTGACGGATGCCGGCGATACGTTCGCCGGCAGCATCCACGGCTCGGGCGGTCTGACGATCGCGGGCGGCACGCAGATGCTCAGCGGTACCAATACCTATAACGGCGCCACCTCGATCGACCAAGGCGGCGCGCTGGCGTTGTCCGGGTCGGGCAGCATCGCTCTGTCCAGCGGCATCGCCAACAACGGTGTGTTCGATATCGCGGCCACGAACAACGGCGCCGAAGTGCGCTCGCTGTCCGGATCCGGTGCGGTGCTGCTGGGCGGCCAAACACTGACGCTGACCGATGCTGGCGATACGTTTGAGGGCAGCATTTACGGTTCGGGTGGTCTGACAATCGCGGGCGGCATCGAAACCCTGAGCGGTACCAATACCTACACCGGGGCCACGTCGATCGACCAGGGCGGTCTCACGCTGTCCGGTTCGGGCAGCATCGCTCTGTCCAGCGGCGTCGCCAACAACGGCGTGTTCGACATTGCCGCGACCGACAACGGCGCCGAAGTGCGCACGCTGTCCGGTTCCGGCGCCGTGCTGCTGGGTGGCCAGACGCTGACGTTGACCGATGCGCAGGACGTATTCGCCGGCAGCATCTACGGTTCGGGCGGGCTGACAATCGCGGGCGGCACGCAGGTGCTCAGCGGTACCAATACCTATACCGGCGCCACCTCGATCGACCAGGGCGGCGCACTGGCGCTGTCCGGCTCGGGCAGCATCGCTCTGTCCAGCGGCGTCGCCGACAACGGTGTGTTCGATATTGCCGCGACAAACAACGGCGCCGAAGTGCGCTCGCTGTCTGGCGCCGGTGCTGTATTGCTGGGCGGCCAAACGCTGACGCTGACCGATGCCGGTGATACGTTCGCCGGCAGCATCCATGGCTCGGGCGGGCTGACAATCGCGGGCGGCACCGAAACCCTGAGCGGTACTAACACCTATAACGGCGCCACCTCGATCGACCAGGGCGGCGCGCTGGCGCTGTCCGGCTCGGGCAGCATCGCGCTGTCCAGCGGCGTGGCCAACAACGGCGTGCTCGACATTGCCGCGACCGACAACGGCGCCGAAGTGCGCACGCTGTCCGGCTCCGGTGCTGTGCTCTTGGGTGGCCAGACGCTGACGCTGACGGATGCGCAGGACGTATTCGCCGGCAGCATTCACGGCTCGGGCGGCCTCGCGATCACGGGCGGTATCGAAACCCTGAGCGGTACCAACACCTATACCGGGGCCACGTTGATCGACCAAGGCGGTCTCGCGCTGGCGGGTTCGGGCAGTATCGCGCTGTCCAGCGGCGTGGCCAACAACGGCATGCTCGATATCGCGGCCACGAACAACGGCGCCGAAGTGCGCTCGCTGTCCGGATCCGGTGCGGTGCTGCTGGGCGGCCAAACACTGACGCTGACCGATGCTGGCGATACGTTTGCGGGCAGCATTTACGGTTCGGGTGGCCTGACAATCGCGGGCGGCATCGAAACCCTGAGCGGTACCAATACCTACACCGGGGCCACGTCGATCGACCAGGGCGGTCTCACGCTGTCCGGTTCGGGCAGCATCGCTCTGTCCAGCGGCGTCGCCAACAACGGCGTGTTCGACATCGCGGCCACGAACAACGGCGCCGAAGTGCGCTCGCTGTCAGGCTCCGGTGCTGTGCTGCTGGGCGGCCAAACATTGACACTGACGGATGCAGGCGATACGTTTTCGGGCAGCATCTACGGTTCGGGCGGCGTGACAATCGGTGGCGGCACCGAAGCTCTAACGGGTACCAATACCTATACCGGCGCCACGTCGATCGACCAGGGCGGCACGCTGGCGCTGTCCGGCTCGGGCGGCATCGCGCTGTCCAGCGGCGTGGCCAACAACGGCGTGTTCGACATCACGGCCACGGACAACGGTGCCGAAGTGCACTCGCTGTCCGGATCCGGTGCCGTGCTGCTGGGCGGCCAGACGTTGACGCTGACGGATGCCGGCGATGCGTTTGCGGGCAGTATCCACGGTTCGGGCGGTCTGACAATCGCGGGCGGCATCGAAACCCTGAGCGGTACCAATACCTATACCGGCGCCACGTCGATCGACCAAGGCGGTCTCGCGCTTTCCGGTTCGGGCAGCATCGCGCTGTCCAGCGGTGTAGCCAACAACGGCGTGTTCGACATCACGGCCACGGACAACGGTGCCGAAGTGCGCACGCTGTCCGGCTCCGGTGCCGTGCTGCTGGGCGGCCAGACGTTGACGCTGACGGATGCCGGCGATACGTTCGCCGGCAGCATCCTTGGCTCGGGCGGGCTGACAATCGCGGGCGGCACCGAAACCCTGAGCGGTACCAATACCTATAACGGCGCCACGTCGATCGACCAAGGCGGCGCGCTGTCGCTGTCCGGATCGGGCAGCATCGCTCTGTCCAGCGGCGTCGCCAACAACGGTGTGTTCGATATTGCCGCGACAAACAACGGCGCCGAAGTGCGCTCGCTGTCCGGCTCCGGTGCGGTGCTCTTGGGCGGCCAGACGTTGACGCTGACCGATGCCGGCGATACGTTCGCCGGCAGCATCCACGGTTCGGGCGGCCTGACAATCGCGGGCGGCACCGAAACCCTGAGCGGTACCAATACCTATTCAGGTGCCACCTCGATCGATCAGCGCGGCGCGCTGGCGCTGTCCGGTTCGGGCAGCATCGCGCTGTCCAGCGGCGTGGCCAACAACGGCGTGTTCGACATCACGGCCACGAACAACGGCGCCGAAGTGCGCTCGCTGTCCGGATCCGGTGCCGTGCTCGTGGGCGGCCAGACGCTGACGCTGACCAATGCTGGCGATACGTTTGCGGGCAGCATCCATGGTTCGGGCGGCCTGACGATCGCGGGCGGCATCGAAACGCTGACTGGTACCAACACCTATACCGGGGCCACGTTGATCGACCAAGGCGCGCTGGCGCTGTCCGGCTCGGGCAGCATCGCGCTGTCCAGCGGCGTCGCCAACAACGGTGTGTTCGATATTGCCGCGACAAACAACGGCGCCGAAGTGCGCTCGCTGTCCGGATCCGGCGCTGTGTTGCTGGGCGGCCAGACGCTGACGCTGACGGATGCAGGCGATACGTTTGCGGGCAGCATTTACGGCTCGGGCGGGCTGACGATCGCGGGCGGCATCGAAACTCTTACTGGTACCAATACCTATAATGGCGCCACGTCGATCGACCAGGGCGGCGCACTGGCGCTGTCCGGCTCGGGCAGCATCGCTCTGTCCAGCGGCGTGGCCAACAACGGCGTGCTCGACATCGCCGCCACGAACAACGGCGCCGAAGTGCGCTCGCTGTCCGGCTCCGGCGCCGTGCTGCTCGGCGGCCAGACGCTGACGCTGACGGATGCGCAGGACGTATTCGCCGGCAGCATTCACGGCTCGGGCGGCCTGACGATTGCGGCCGGCACCGAAACCCTGACGGGCGTGAATACGCACACCGGCACCACGGCGGTATCGCACGGTGCGACATTGGCCCTGGCCGGCAACGGCAGCATCGGCAACAGCCGCGTGCGGACCGATGGCACGCTGGACGTGTCGGCCAGCACGGGCGACGCGGCGGTCCAGAGCCTCGGCGGCTCCGGCGCCGTGCTGCTCGGCGGCCAGACCCTGACGCTGACCAATGCCGGCGATACGTTCGCCGGCAGCATCCACGGTTCAGGCGGTCTGACGATCGCGGCCGGCACCGAAACCCTGACGGGCGTGAATACGCACAGCGGCACCACGGCGGTATCGCACGGTGCGACATTGGCCCTGGCCGGCAACGGCAGCATCGGCAACAGCCGCGTGCAGACCGATGGTACGCTGGACGTGTCGGCCAGCACGGGCGGCGTGGCGTTCCAGAGCCTCGGCGGCTCCGGCGCCGTGCTGCTGGGCGGCCAGACGCTGACACTGACGGATGCGCAGGACGTATTCGCCGGCAGCATCCACGGTTCAGGCGGTCTGGCGATCGCGGCCGGCACCGAAACCCTGACGGGCGTGAACACGCACACCGGCGCCACGGCGGTATCGCAAGGCGCGACATTGGCCCTGGCCGGCAACGGCAGCATCGGCAACAGCCGCGTGCAGACCGATGGTACGCTGGACGTATCGGCCAGCACGGGCGGCGCGGCGGTCAAGAGCCTCGGCGGCTCCGGCGCCGTGCTGCTGGGCGGCCACACCCTGACGCTGACCGATGC
>NZ_JBKYMO010000449.1:0-4520 GCF_047302915.1 Massilia sp. CT11-108
GGACCTGCCGGACGTCGAACGCATCGCGCTGGCGCAGCGCCTGGACGTGCGCGCCGCACAGGCCGAGGCGGCCGCCACCGCGGCGGATCTCGGGCTCACGCGCACGACGCGCTTCATCAACGTGCTGGACCTCGGCGTCGCCAACAAGACGCAGACCGGCGAGCCGACCGGGCGCGGTTACTCGCTGTCGCTGGAACTGCCGCTGTTCGACTGGGGCGGCGCGCGCGTCGCCCGTGCCGAAGCCACGTACATGCAGGCGGTGAACAAGGTCGCGCTCACGGCCGTCACGGCGCGCAGCGAGGCGCGCGAAGGCTATCTCGCCTACCGCAACGCCTACGACGTGGCGAAGCACTACCGCGACACGATCCTCCCGCTGCGCAAAAGAATCGGGAAGGAAGTCCTGCTGCGCTACAACGGCATGCTCGCGAGTCCGCACGACCTGCTGGCCGATGCGCGCGCGCAGGCCGAAGCGGTCAGCGCCTACATCGAGGCGCTGGACACCTTCTGGACCGCCCACGCCGAGCTGGAAGCCACGCTCGGCACCCGACTCAGTTCCCAGCAACACGAGGATCACGCACAATGACCACCCGTCGCAACTTCATCACCGGCGCGGCCGGCGCCATGGTCGGCGCCTCGCTCGTGTCGAAGGCCGGCGCGGCCGCCATTCCTGAAGCCCCGGTCCAGTCGTCGCCCGCCACCCAGCCGCCGCTGCATCCGCCGGGCGGCCGCCCGTACAACCCCGTCGTCACCCTGAACGGCTGGAGCCTGCCGTGGCGCATGAAGGATGGCGTCAAGGAATTCCACCTGGTCGCCGAACCCGTCGTGCGCGAGATCGCTCCCGGCATGAAGGCGAACCTGTGGGGCTACAACGGCCAGAGTCCGGGCCCCACCATCGAGGTCGTCGAGGGCGACAAGGTGCGCATCTTCGTGACCAATAAACTGCCGGAGGCGACGACGATCCACTGGCACGGCCAGATCCTCCCAAGCGGGATGGACGGCGTGGCGGGGCTCGTGCAGCCCGCGATCGCCCCGGGTAAAACGTTCGTCTACGAATTCGTCGCGCGCTACGCCGGCACCTTCATGTACCACCCGCACAGCGACGAGATGACGCAGATGGCGATGGGCATGATGGGCTTCTGGGTCACCCACCCGAAGGACCCGCGCCGGCACGCCGTCGACCGCGACTTCGTGTTCCTGCTGAACGCGTACGACATCGAGCCGGGCAACTACACGCCGAACGTGAACACGATGCTGGACTTCAACCTGTGGACCATCAACAGCCGCACCTTCCCCGGCACCGACCCGATGGTCGTGCGCAAGGACGACAAGGTGCGCATCCGCATGGGCAACCTGACGATGACGAACCACCCGTTCCACATCCACGGCCACCGCTTCGAGGTGACGGGCACGGACGGCGGCTGGATCCCTCCCAGCGCGCGCTGGCCCGAGGTGACGGTCGACATCGGCGTGGGCCAGATGCGCGCCATCGAATTCGTCGCCGACAATCCCGGCGACTGGGCGTTCCACTGCCATAAATCGCACCACACGATGAACGCGATGGGCCACGCCATGCCGAACCTGGTCGGCGTCGACCAGGCCGGCGTGGCGAAGAAGATCAACGACCTCGTGCCGGGCTACATGGTCATGGGCGACAAGGGCGGATCGATGGGCGGCATGCACATGGCGCTGCCGGAAAACACGTTGCCCATGATGACGGGCCGCGGGCCGTTCGGCGACATCGAGATGGGCGGCATGTTCACCGTCATCAAGGTGCGCGAGGGCCTCGCACGGGGCGATTACCGCGATCCGGGCTGGTACAGGCATCCCGCCGGCACGGTGGCGCGCGAGTGGACGGGTCCCGTGCCCGACCCGGTCGGCGCACCGGCGGCGCCGCCATCCGGCGAGGTGATCGGGACGGCGAAACGGGGTGGGCACGAAGGCCACTGACGGTCCCGTCACGCCCAATGGGGCGTTGGTCACACAGGTCGCGCGCCGGCCGCGCTCGTCGCCGACAATCTGGTTCGCCAGATGAAAGGACAGATGTGACCAAGCCCCTCGTGTTCCTGCTCGGCCTCGCCGCGACGGCCGCGCACGCCGGCGATGCCAACCCGCCCGCACCGACCGTGACCGTCACCGCCAGCAAGGAGGCGGTGGCGAGGAAGATCGACAAGACCGTCTACGACGTGTCGAACGCTCCGCGCGCGGCCAACGGGTCCGCGCAGGACGTGCTGCAAGCGACGCCCGAACTGGCGGTGACGGCCGACGGCCAGATCGCCGTCCGGGGCAACACGCAGGTCACGGTCCTCGTCGACGGCAAGCCGACGGCGCTGCTGTCCGGATCGAGTGAGGACCGCGCGGTGGCGCTGCAGACGATGAGCGGCGCCGGCATCGCGAGCGTGGAAGTCATCACGAATCCGTGCGCCGCGCAAAACGCCAACGGCGGCGCGATCGTGAACATCGTCCTGAAACGCAACCGCATGCCCGGCGCGCACGCGCAGGTCCAGGGTAGCGCGACGGACCAGGCGTTGTGGAATGCCGGTGCGTCGGGCGATGTGACGCGGGGCCGATTGAGCGTGCACGCCAGCGTGGCGCACCGCCATGACGGCACGCGCAAGTTGCGCCGGTCGGCCGTCGACTGGCACAATCCGCTCACCGGCCAGGCCGGGCAGACGGTGCAATCCTCCGAAGTGTTCGTGCGCCGCGTGGTCGACAGCGCAGCGCTGGGCATCGACTACGCGCTGGGCGACACGGACAGCTTCGGCATGACGGTGCGGCACAGCGGGCGCCGGTCGCGGCCCCTGTTCGACGTGCTGGGCGAGGAGCGCGAAGGTGGCATGGAGACCATCCACCATCGCATCTCATACGGTCCCAACGAGCAGTCCGACGACAGCGCGAGCCTGAGCTACAGCCGCCAGCAGAACGGCAGCGCGCTGAAGGCCACGCTCCAGCACAGTACGACGGACGCCCTGGTCGACAAGTCGTACCGCGACGTGTTCGTCGTGCCCGCGCGCGCGACCGCATACAGCCGCGGCGCCGGCAGGACGGCGCGCCGCCTCGACCAGGCCACGGTTGACTGGACGCGCGGCCGGTGGGGCCTGGGCCTCGACATCCAGCGCAAGTCCGACGCCATCGGCAACGTCCAGGCCGCCGTCGATCCCGCGACGGGCGCCGAGACGCCGGACCGCAACACGACCAATGCGTACACGGTGACGAAGACGTCGGCCGCGGCGTATGTGACCGACCGGATCGTGATCGGCAAATGGGAGGCGCTGCTGGGCGGCCGCGCCGAACGCATCGCCCGCTGGCGGGCGTTCGATCCGAGCCTGCATGTGAGGTATGGGCTGCAAGACGACGCCGACCTCACGCTCAGCTACCGCCGCAGCCTGCAGATGCCCGATCCGCGCGACCTGAATCCGTTCACGACGTATGTCGACGCGCAGAACCTCAGGCGGGGCAATCCGGGGCTCGGACCGCAACGCCTGGGGGCGTGGGAGATCGGCGTGAACAGGGAAACACCGCAGGTGACCGGCAGCCTGGGCGCGTTCTACCGCACGGGCCGCGATACGGTCGTCGATGCGCGCACGTTCGAACATGACGTACTGGTCACGTCGAAACGGAACGGCGGGGAGGCCCGCTCGGCCGGCGTCACCGCGTCGCTGGACTGGAAGCCCGGCGGACCGCTGCTGCTCGGTGCGGACGGCGGCGTCTACCGGGTGGTGCTCGACCGGGACGCCGTCGCAGGTTATGTCAACGTCAGGGTCGGGTACGGCGACGTGTCCGTCGACGCGCACGCCCAGTCGGCCGGCATCACGCCGCAGGGCCGCTACGGACCGACGAGCAGCGTGAACCTCACGTGGAAACACGCGCTGGGCCAGACACTCAGCCTGACCGTGAACGCCAACGACATCTTCGACGGCAGCCTGCGTGCGTATCGGACCGACACGCCCACGTTCCGCCAGGCCGGGTTCGACCACTTCGTCGCCCGGCGCGTGTACGTGGGGCTCGTCAAGCGCTTTTCGCGGTGACCGGATAGCCGGCCGCCACGATCGCCTCGGCGATCCTGTCGAGGTCCGCGGTGCTGTCGACCTTGACCTTCTTCGTGGGCAGGTCGACTTCGACTTTCGCATCCTTGTCGAGGGCCTGCACGGACTTCGTGACGCGGCCCACGCAGTGGCCGCAGCTCATGTCTTCGACGGTCAGTTCATACATCTTGTGTGCTCCTTGGGGTTGGGTTGGAATGGGTTCGGGTGCGGGCCGCGGCGCCGGCCGCCAGTGCCGCAGCAGCAGCGCGTTGGTCACGACGCTGACGGAACTCAGTGCCATCGCCGCGCCGGCCAGCACGGGGTTCAGCAGGCCCAGGGCCGCGACGGGGATGCCGACGACGTTGTAGACGAACGCCCACACGAGGTTCTGGCGGATCTTGCGCCACGTGCGGTCCGAGATGTCGATGGCGTCCGCGACGAGCAACGGGTCGCCGCGCATCAGGGTCACGCCGGCCGTGTGCAGCGCGACGTCCGTGC
>NZ_JBKYMO010000450.1:0-4504 GCF_047302915.1 Massilia sp. CT11-108
GGACGGGGCGGGGCGGTCTCTTCGCTGGCGGCCTCGACGCTGTCGGAGGCTTTCACGAGCCGCACGCTGGCCGCTGCCGGGCCGGCACCCGCGAGCGGCGGCGGCGCGACGCCGTACTTCAGGCCGTAGGCGAACACGACGGCCACGACCGCCAGTACGCCCACCACGACGGGGCGCGACACGTCGGCCCAGTCGAGGTCGCGCGTGCGCCAGGCGGCGATCCAGCTCGTGACGAACCACGCGAGCACGCCGACGAAGACGCCGACCAGCAGCCAGACTTTGCTGCCGAGGAATTCCATGGCCTCGGCCGGACTCGTCTCCGCGATGATGCCGAGGTGGTGCGTGGAAATGCCCTGGCCGTAGAACGCATATAAATAAAGCTCGACGGGCAGCGCGAGGAAGGCGGGCAGCAGCAGCCAGTGGAAGTACGCCGGGCGCTTGAACACGCCCCACACGCCCAGCCAGGCCAGCAGTTCGATGCCGGCCACCTGGCCGGGGTGCGACAGCGGCTGGCCGAACAGCGGCGCCACGTACGGCACGCAGGACAGGAGCAGATAAGTGAGCGCGACGTACAGGTTGCGCGGGCGTAGCAGGAATGACATCGAACGGACGTGTGCGGCAGCGCGGAGGCGAAGTCCGCTATTATCCGATTTTTGCCAGGGGTAACGCCATTCCATCTGCACAACGGATGAAATCCGGCGTACACTGGTTGTGTCGTTATCACGACATCTACTGAGCAATTACACAATCTTCCGCCGCTGTCGCGGTGCCCGGTCAGCAAGTTTGTTGACCCGGTCCCGCTTCAGGTCTATACTCGCGAGTTCTCGAATTATTCTGCGCATGGTTTACGCATAACAGCCGCTCCCGCTGGTGAGTGGCTTTCGTCGCCTGTACGGAAAGTAGCGGGACAAGGTTTCAGCCCCCGGGAAGCAAGAACCCCGGGTCATTAACTAGTAGTCATTTTGTTGGATTTTTGAACGATGCCAACCATCAATCAACTGATTCGCAAGCCGCGTGAAGCCGCGGTTGTGAAGAGCAAGTCGCCGGCACTGGAAAACTGCCCGCAAAAGCGTGGTGTCTGCACCCGTGTCTACACGACGACCCCGAAGAAGCCGAACTCGGCACTGCGTAAAGTCGCCAAAGTTCGCCTGACCAACGGTTTCGAAGTCATTTCGTACATCGGCGGTGAAGGCCACAACCTGCAGGAACACTCGGTCGTGCTGATCCGCGGCGGTCGTGTGAAAGACTTGCCGGGTGTGCGTTACCACATGGTCCGCGGTGCACTGGATACCCAGGGCGTGAAAGACCGTAAGCAGGCCCGTTCGAAGTACGGTGCCAAGCGTGCCAAGGCTGCCAAGAAGTAATCTTCTTGCAATCTGGGTAAATTAATATTGAGTTAGTTGAGGCGGCCGGAAGGCCGAGTAAGTGAAGGGCTTTGATGGCCTTTCGCGAGTGCGATAAGCGCTCAACTGAAGACAAAAAGGAATTGAAATGCCACGTCGTCGTGAAGTACCCAAGCGCGAGATTCTGCCGGATCCGAAATTCGGCAACACCGATGTCGCCAAGTTCGTCAACGTTCTGATGCTGTCCGGTAAGAAATCGGTCGCTGAGAACATCATCTACGGTGCATTCGACTACATCCAGTCCAAATCGGGCAAGGACCCGCTGGAAGTGTTCGCAACCGCGATCAACAACTGCAAGCCGATGGTCGAGGTGAAATCCCGCCGTGTCGGTGGCGCCAACTACCAGGTGCCGGTTGAAGTGCGTCCGGTCCGCCGTATGGCCCTGTCTATGCGTTGGTTGCGCGAAGCCGCAAACAAGCGTAGCGAAAAATCCATGCCGCATCGCCTGGGTGGCGAGCTGATGGAAGCAGCAGAAGGCCGCGGCGGCGCGATGAAGCGTCGTGATGAAGTTCACCGTATGGCTGAAGCGAACAAGGCGTTCTCGCACTTCCGCTTCTAAGCAAATGGCCCAATCGCTTCGGGGGCAGAACGCCTCCGGGGTGGTGCGGCCATGCAGTATCCGTTGTTCAGGCCGAGCTCATTTTGATCACCAGAATGCTGCTCGGTTTTGTCCATTCAAAAGTTAGGAAAATTTATGGCACGCACTACCCCTATTGAGCGCTACCGTAACATCGGTATCTCCGCTCACATCGACGCCGGTAAGACGACGACCACCGAGCGCATCCTGTTCTACACCGGTGTCAACCACAAGATCGGTGAAGTGCACGACGGTGCAGCAACCATGGACTGGATGGAGCAGGAGCAAGAGCGCGGCATCACCATTACCTCGGCAGCGACGACCTGCTTCTGGAAGGGTATGGCCAACAACTTCGAGCCGCACCGCTTCAACATCATCGATACCCCGGGCCACGTCGACTTCACCATCGAGGTGGAGCGTTCGATGCGCGTCCTGGACGGCGCCTGCATGGTCTACTGTGCAGTCGGCGGCGTGCAGCCGCAGTCGGAAACCGTGTGGCGTCAGGCTAACAAGTACAAAGTCCCGCGTCTGGCCTTCGTCAACAAGATGGACCGTACCGGTGCGAACTTCTTCAAGGTGTACGAGCAGATGCGCGCCCGCCTGAAGGCCAACCCGATCCCGCTGCAGATCCCCATCGGCGCCGAAGACAACTTCAAGGGCGTGGTCGACCTGGTCAAGATGAAGGCGATCTACTGGGACGACGCTTCGCAGGGCATGAAGTTCGACTACCGCGACGTGCCGGCCGAGCTGGTCGACCAGGCCAACGAATGGCGCGAGAAGCTGGTCGAAACGGCTGCCGAAGCGACCGAAGACCTGATGAACAAGTATCTCGAAGAGGGCGAACTGTCCGAAGACGAGATCAAGAACGCACTGCGCACACGTACCATCAACGGCGAAATCGTCCCGATGATGTGCGGCACCGCGTTCAAGAACAAGGGCGTGCAAGCGATGCTGGACGCCGTCATCGAATACCTGCCGTCGCCGGTCGACATCCCGCCGGTCGCAGGTACCGACGAAGACGACCAGCCGGTGACCCGCAAGGCATCGGACGACGAGAAATTCGCAGCGCTGGCATTCAAGATCATGACCGACCCGTTCGTCGGCCAGCTGATCTTCTTCCGCGTGTATTCGGGCGTCATCAACTCGGGCGACACCGTGTTCAACCCGATCAAGGGCAAGAAAGAACGCGTCGGCCGTATTCTGCAGATGCACGCGAACCAGCGCGAAGAGATCAAGGAAGTTCGTGCAGGCGACATCGCCGCAGCCGTGGGCCTGAAAGAAGCCACCACCGGTGAAACGCTGTGCGACCCGTCGGCACCGATCATCCTGGAAAAGATGGTGTTCCCGGAGCCGGTGATCCAGCAGGCCGTCGAGCCGAAGACCAAGGCCGACCAGGAAAAAATGGGTCTGGCACTGAACCGTCTGGCTCAGGAAGACCCGTCGTTCCGCGTGCGTACCGACGAAGAATCGGGCCAGACCATCATCGGTGGTATGGGCGAGCTGCACCTGGAAATTATCGTCGACCGCATGAAGCGTGAATTCGGCGTGGAAGCGACCGTCGGCAAGCCGCAGGTTGCATACCGCGAAACGATCCGCAAGGCCGTCACCGACGTCGAAGGCAAGTTCGTCAAGCAGTCGGGTGGTCGTGGTCAGTACGGTCACGCCGTCCTGAACATCGAACCGCAAGAGCCGGGCAAGGGCTTCGAGTTCGTCGACGCCATCAAGGGCGGTGTGGTTCCGCGCGAATACATCCCGGCAGTCGAAAAGGGTGTGCGCGAGACGCTGTCGAGCGGTGTCATGGCTGGCTACCCGGTCGTGGACGTCAAGGTCACGCTGGTGTTCGGTTCGTACCACGACGTGGACTCGAACGAAAACGCGTTCCGCATGGCCGGTTCGATGGCATTCAAGGACGGCTGCCGTAAAGCCAGCCCGGTCATCCTCGAGCCGATGATGGCCGTGGAAGTCGAGACGCCGGAAGACTACGCCGGTACCGTGATGGGCGACCTGTCGTCCCGCCGCGGTATGGTGCAGGGCATGGACGAAATCCCGGGCGGCGGCGGCAAGATCATCAAGGCCGAAGTCCCGCTGTCGGAAATGTTCGGTTACTCGACCGTGCTGCGTTCGGCAACCCAGGGTCGTGCGACCTACACGATGGAATTCAAGCACTATGCTGAAGCACCGAAGCATGTGATGGACGCCATCGTGACGGCTAAGGCCAAGTAATAGTCAGTTGGGGACGGAGCAGAAGGCGGTAAACCCTGCTCTGTCCCACAAATAAATAAAATATTGTCTTTTAAAGGAAGATCAAAATGGCAAAGGAAAAATTCGAACGGACCAAGCCGCACGTGAACGTCGGCACGATCGGTCACGTTGACCACGGCAAAACCACCCTGACGGCTGCAATCGCAACCGTTCTGTCGAAGAAATTCGGCGGTGAAGCCAAGGCCTACGACCAGATCGACGCGGCTCCGGAAGAAAAAGCACGCGGCATCACCATCAACACCGCGCACGTCGAGTACGAAAC
>NZ_JBKYMO010000451.1:0-4481 GCF_047302915.1 Massilia sp. CT11-108
ATCGCCGCCCTCATGCTGGAAGACCGTGTCGACATGGACAGCGCCTCGGATGCGGCGGCGCGGCGCGCGGACGCGAGCTGCATTACGTCGCCCGGGAACAGACGCTCGACCTGGACCTGGTGGCTGCCCTTCCCCAGCAGCCCCAGCTTGAGGGCGGCCGTGTACGAGACGTCGATCACGCGGTCGGAGTGGAACGGTCCGCGGTCGTTGATGCGCACGACGACGGACTTGCCGCTCTCCAGGCTCGTGACGCGCGCGTACGAGGGGATCGGCAGGGTCGGATGCGCGGCCGTCATCTTGTACATGTCGTAGGCTTCGCCCGACGACGTGCGCTGGCCGTGGAACTTGACGCCATACCAACTGGCCACGCCGCGCTGGGTGAACGGTTCGTCGTTGATGAGCGGGGTGTATGTCTGGCCGAACACGGAGTACGGCTTGTTGGCGAACTTGGCGTAGGGCTCGTACTTGACGACGGCGTCGGGGGTGTCCAGCAGGCCCGGCGGCGGATTCGCGCCGGGGCCGTCGTCCTGGTAGTAGCCGCCGCGGCCGGAACCGGCCGGCGGCAGGTTCGGAAGCTTCGGATCCACGCGGGTGACCTTGTGCTTCCACGGCAGGGGGATCAGGCTTTTGTGTTCGCCGTTCTGGTCCGTGGTACTGCACCCCGCCATCATTGCCAACATCGCAATGACCGCTGGGAGCGACCTCGGAACGGCCTTCGCGTTCTCTTGCATATCAGGTCTGCACCAGTTTGCGGTGTCGTTGAATACTCATCAATATACCACTGCAGAGGCCCAAAGTAATCAGCGCGGTTCCGCCATAGCTCATGAAAGGAAGCGGAACTCCGACCACGGGCAGGATGCCGCTGACCATGCCCATGTTGACAAAGGCATACACAAAAAACATCATCGCGACCGATCCGCCCAGCAGGCGCGTGAACAGGTTCGGTGCATTGGCCGCGATCATCATCGCGCGCCCGATCAGCAGCAGGTACAGGAACAGCAACAGGAGGTTGCCGACCAGACCAAACTCTTCGGAATATACCGAAAAAATGAAGTCGGTGGTACGTTCCGGAATGAATTCCAGATACGCCTGCGTCCCTTTCATATAGCCTTTGCCGGTCACGCCGCCCGAGCCGATCGCGATGGTCGACTGGATGATGTGGAAGCCCTTGCCGAGCGGATCGGACGTGGGATCGATCAGCGTCATCACGCGTTCGCGCTGGTAGTCGTGCATCATCGACCACGCCACCGGCAGGCCCGCGCAGCCGGCCGCGAACAGCGCGCCGAGCGCCTTCCACGACAGGCCGGCCAGGAAGATCACGAAGAAGCCGGAGCCGCCCACGAGCAGCGCCGTGCCGAGGTCGGGCTGCTTGGCGATGAGGCCGAAGGGTATCAGGAGCAGCACGGCCGCCACCGCGAATGACTTCCAGTTGAGGATGCCCGCCCGGGTCTGGAAATACCAGGCCAGCATCAGCGGCGTGGCGATCTTCATGATTTCGGACGGCTGGATGTCCACGCCCACGTGCAGCCAGCGCCGCGCGCCCTTCTTGATGATGCCGACGGTCGCCACCGCGAGCAGCAGCGCGACGCCGAACGTATAGATCGGCACGGCGAGACGCAACAGGGTCTGCGGGGGTACGATCGCGGCGGCCCACATGAACACGAAGGCCGCGATGATGTTGCGGATCTGCCCTTCCAGGCGGCCGGGGAAGTCGTGGCCGGCCGAGGACAGCGTGACGAGGCCCGTGCACAGCAGCAGGAACAGGATCAGCGACAGGGCCGGATCGAAGACGGTGAAATACGGTTTGAGGCGCCGGCTGAGCGAGCGGCGTTCGGGAAAATGCGCCATGGTTCAGTCCTTGTTGCCGGGGGTCTCGCCGCCCGGCCTGAAATCGGCGCCGGCCGTGGGCGCCACCTGGTCTTCGTCGGCCGGGACCGGGTCGACGGGTTTCGGCGCCGGCTTGTCCGCGTCGCCCGGACGCTTGCCGAGCAGGTAGTAATCGAGCGCCTTGCGTGCGATCGGTGCCGCCACCGCCGCGCCGAAGCCGGCGTTTTCCACGACCAGCGCGAGCGCGATGCGCGGATGGTCGGCCGGCGCGTAAGCGATGAACAGCGCGTTGTCGCGCAGGCGTTCCGGGGTCGCGGCGGCATTGTACTTCTGGCCCTTCAGGCCCACGACCTGCGCGGTACCCGTCTTGCCGGCCACGGTGTACTGCACGTTGCGGAACGGGATGAAGGCGGTGCCGCTCTGGTCGGCCGTCACGCCGACCATGGCGCGCTTGACGACGTCGATGTTCTCCTGCTTGAGCGGGATGCGGCCGGATTGCTTCGCCACCGTCGGCGTGCGTGCATGGTTGCCGCCGTCCTCGAGCAGCTTGACGAGGTGCGGCCGCATGATGACGCCGTCGTTGGCGAGCGTCGCCACCGCGTGCGCCATCTGCAGCGGCGTATAGCTGTTGAAGCCGTTGCCGATCGAGATCGAGATCGTGTCGCCGCCGACCCACTTCTGCGCCGCGCGGTTGCGCTTGAAGCGCTCGCGCTTCCATTGCTGCGACGGCAGCACGCCCGTCTTCTCGTGTTCGAGGTCGATGCCGGTCTTTTCGCCGAAGCCGAACGGCTGCATGAAGTCGTGCAGGCGGTCGATGCCCATCTCGTTGCCGAGCTGGTAGTAGTAGGTGTCGCACGACATCACGATCGACCGGTACATGTCGATGTAGCCGTGGCCGCCGCGCTTGTCGTCGTTGAAGCGGTGCCCGCCCAGCATGAAGAAGCCGGGGTCGTTGATGCCGTACTCGGGGCGGCGCAGGCCCAGCTCCAGCGCGGCCAGCGCCATGTACGGCTTGAACGTGGAGCCGGGCGGGTACGTGCCCGACAGCGGACGGTTCATCAGCGGCTTGTCGAGCGACGTGTTCAGCTCCGTCCAGCTCTGGGTGTCGATGCCGTCGACGAACAGGTTCGGGTCGAAGCCGGGCCGCGACACGTACGCGAGCACGTCGCCCGTCGCGGGCTCGATGGCGACCAGCGCGCCGCGGTAATCGCCGAACGCCTGCTCGACGACTTTCTGCAGCTCGATGTCGATCGACAGGATCAGGTTGTTGCCCGGCGTCGGCGGCGTGCGCGACAGGGTGCGGATCGCGCGGCCGCCGGCCGAACGCTCCACTTCCTCGTAGCCCGTCTGGCCGTGCAGCTGGCGCTCGTAGCTCTTTTCCAGGCCTTCCTTGCCGATATGGTCCGTGCCGTTGTAGTTGGCGGCATCGTCGCTGGCGTCGATGATCTTGGCCTCGGCCTGGTTGATGCGGCCGATGTAGCCCAGCACGTGCGAAGCGACTTCGCCCAGCGGATACTGGCGGAACAGGCGCGCCTGCACTTCGACGCCGGGGAAGCGGAAGCGCTGCGCGGTGAAGCGCGCCACCTCGTCGTCGGTCAGGCGGGTGCGGATCGGGACGCTGGAAAAATTCCTCGACTCTTCCATCAATCGCTTGAAGCGTTTGCGGTCTTTCGGTTCGATCGTGACGAGCTTCGCGAGTTCGTCGATGACGGAATCGAGGTTCGCTTCCAGCTTCGACGGCGTGATCTCGAGCGTGTAGGCGGAGTAGTTGCTGGCCAGGACGACACCGTTGCGGTCGACGATCAGGCCGCGGTTCGGCACGATGGGAACCAGCGCGATGCGGTTGTCCTCGGCCTGCGCCATGTACTGGTTGTGCTTGAAGACCTGCAGCCAGACGAAGCGCGCGACGAGCAGGCCGAAGCAGATGAAGACGAACAGTACCATCGCCGTCAGGCGCATCCGGAACAGGTGGATCTCGCGATCGCTGTCTTTAATCTCGGTCATTCGGGGAGGCGATGAATGAATGCTTCAGATCGGACGCGTATGGTCCTTGTCGACCGCGCGGCGCTGCGGCGCCAGCAGCAGCCACGTGATGACGGGCCACAGGGCGACGGCGATCACGCTTTCGATGAACACGAGCGCGCCGGGGAAACGGCCCGTGACAAAGAAGCGCACCATCACCTGGATCGCCTGCGTGAGCAGCAGCAGCGGGAACACGTGCATCGCCTGCGTGACGAGCGGGAACCACAGCACGCGGCGGTGGATCATGATCGCCAGGTACGACAGCAACGTGTACGCGAGGGCGTTCTCGCCCAGCAGCGTGGCGTCGTGCACGTCCATCAGGAGGCCCATGCAGAACGCGATGCCGATGCCGACCTTGCGCGGCTGGTGGATGCCCCAGAACACGAGCACCAGCGCGACGAAGTCCGGCGCGCCGACCCAGCGGCCCCACGGCAGCAGGTTGAGCATGAACGCGCAGACCAGGCTGAACGTGATGAACAGCGGGCTGACCGGCAGCAGGATGTAGTGCGGACGGTTCGTCGTCGGCATCAGGTGCCCTCCTTCGGCCGGGCTGCGGTGTTGGCTGCGGCCGGCGCTCCGGCGGCCGGCACAGGCGCGGCCTGGGTCGGCGCGCCGGACTTCGTCGCGCTGGT
>NZ_JBKYMO010000452.1:0-4443 GCF_047302915.1 Massilia sp. CT11-108
GCGACGACGCGGCCGGCGCGCGGCCGGCGGCGCCACAGCACGAGGCCGATGACGATGACGAGGAACAGGCTGGCGGGCGGCAGGATCAGGCCGCGCGGGATCAGGTTGACGATGTCGAGCAGCGGTGCGAAGGTCATGGATCGTGGGCGTGATGGTGGCGCCCGGAGTAGACCGCAGCCGGGCCGCCGCGTCAAGCCTGCATTGCGCCAGTACGCCCATCCCAGGCCGCGATCAGGTCGCGGTACGCCGTCCCGACGGGCCGGATGCGGCGGTCCAGGTCGTACAGCCCGCGCGGATTGACGATGCCGCGGTCTTCGCGCAGTTCGAAGTGCCAGTCGACCTGGTCGGTCAGCGAATACCACGTGAAGCCGACGACCCGCACGCCGCTCCGCATCAGACCGCGCACGTGGGCCCACTGGCAGCGCAGCCACTCGCGCGCTTCGTCGCCGCGCGGGCCCTGGTCGAGGTTCGTTTCCGTGTGCATCAGCGGCAGGCCGTAGCGCTGTGCGTATTCCTGCGCGATCATCGCGTACCCAAGTGTTTCGCCCGCATCGCGCGCCGTGCCGTCCGGTTCGACGTCGTGTTCGTTCGTCATGTAGTAATCGGTGCCGAGGATGCAGCGGTCGCGCAGCGCGTGGTCTTCGAAGAAGCGGCATTCGTCCGGTGTCATGCCGTGCGCCAGCACGAACTCGCGCTGTACCGGCTCGAGCGGGCGGCCGTAGTTGAAGTCGAGCGACAGGAAGCGCAGCCGGTTGCGCCGTTCGGCTTCCGCGACGGCGCCGGGATGCGTCGCGTGGAAGTATTCGCTCGATTCGCTCTGGATGAACACGGCGTCGGGGCGCAGCGTCACGATCTCGTGCATCGCCAGCACGTTGGCGCGGGCCAGGTGCTTCAGCGCCGTCACGTACGACCGGAAATCGCGCGCCTGCTCGTTCCACCACCCGAACAGCGCGGAGAATTTCGCGCACACGTACATTTCGTTGACGGGCGTGTACAGCCGGATCCACGGATAGCGCGTCGCGAAGGCCCGGGCATAGCCCTGGAACAGCGCCGGGAAATCCGGGTTCTGGAAGTTGCCGACCCAGTCCGGCACGCAGAAGTGGCACAGGTCGGCGACGGGGTCGATGCCGAGCCGCTGGAGTGTCCCGAACGCCTGGTCCGCGAATGCCCAGTCGTAGCGGTCCGGCCCCAGCCACGTGCGGTGCAGCGGCACGCCGTAGCGCAGGGTGCGGACGCCCAGGTGCGCCACCAGCGCGAAGTCCGTCTGCCACAGCCGGTAGTGGCCGCATTCTTCCATCTGGTCGCGGCGGATGCGGCCATCGGCTATCGTCGGTGCGCTGTTCTCGATTCCGGTGGCGAACATGAACGGCAGCATTCAGCGCCTCCCCAGCGGCGGCTGCGCGGTGACGACGCCCGGCTCGATGCGCTGCAGGTTGTCGAGGCCCGTGAGCAGCATGCAGTCCTGCAGTTCCTGTTCCAGCAGGGTGAGGGCGCACGCGACGCCTTCGCGCCCGCGCGCGGCCAGGCCGTACAGCCACGCGCGCCCGGACAGGCAGGCGTGGGCGCCGAGGCCGATCGCCTTGACGATGTCGCCGCCCGTGCGGATGCCGCCGTCGAACAGGACTTCGATGCGGTCGCCCACGGCATCGACGATTTCCGGCAGCACGGAGATCGACGACGGCGCGCCGTCCAGCTGGCGCCCGCCGTGGTTCGACACGATGATGGCGTCCGCGCCGATGTCGATGGCGGTGCGCGCGTCGTCCGGATTCATCACGCCTTTCAGGATCAGCTTCCTCTGCCATTTCTCGCGCACCCAGCGCGCCGTGTTCACGTCGAACGAAGGATCGAACTGCTCCTCGATCCACTTCGACAGCGAGCCGATGGAGCCGGCCTCCTTGATCTCGTGCTCGAAATTGCCGAACGTATGGCGCTTGCTGCCCGCCATGTTCGCGAGCCAGCGCGGGTGGCCCACCATCTGCATGATGTTCGCCGGCGTCAGGCGCGGCGGCACCGCGAGGCCGTGCTTTTCGTCGGCCCAGCGCTTGCCCTGCGTGTGCAGGTCGATGGTCAGCACGAGCGCCGAGCAATTTGCATCGTGGGCGCGGCGCATCAGGCTTTCGTTGACCTTGTGGTCCTTCATCAGGTACAGCTGGAACCAGAACGGTTGATTGATCGCCTCCGCCACGTCCTCGATGGAATTGATGGAGCACGTCGACAGGCAGAACGGCACGCCGAAGTCCACCGCCGCGCGCGCCGCCTCGCATTCGCCATTGGCCCACGTGAGGCCCGCGAGGCCCGTCGGGCCGAGGGCAAGCGGGATGCGCGCGGGGTCGCCCGCCATCGTGACGCCGGTGTCGCGGTGCGACACGTCGCGCAGGCTGTGCTGGCGCAGCGCGAGCGCGCGCATGTCGTCCAGGTTGCGCCGCACGGTCAGCTGCTGTTCGCTGCCGCCGTGGATGTAGTCGAACACGACGCCGGGCAGGCGTTCGCGCGCGAGGCATTCGAGGTCGAAGATGCTGGCTACCTTGCTCATGTCCGGTCCTTCCTACAATTCCCCGCGCGCCGCGAGCGCCCGGATGCGCGCGCCCATGCGGCAGGCGAGGGCCTGGATCGTCAGCGACGGATTCACGCCGCCCGCCGTCGGGAACAGCGAGCCGTCGCAGATCCACAGGTTCGGCACGTCCCAGCTGCGGCCGTCCGCATCCACGACGCTCGTCTCCCGGTCGCCGCCCATCCGGCACGTGCCGAGGATGTGGCTCGTGTCGTCGCTCGTCCAGGTGTCCTTGCCGCCGGCCGCCGCCAGCATCTCGCCCATGAAGCGGCGCGCGTGGTCCTGCATGCGGCGGTCGTTGGCGGAATATTCGAACGTCACGTGCGCGACGGGCAGGCCGTGGCGGTCGCGCACATCCGCCAGTGCCACGCGGTTGCACGCGCGCGGCTCCGTCTCGGCGACCGCGACGAGGCCCGCCATGTGGTTGTAGTCCGCCATCTCGCGGCGCAGCGCCATGCCCCATAGATGCCGTTCCGTCACGAGCAGCTGGGCCCACGCGCGCGGCAGCGGGCCCTGGCTCATGAACGCATAGCCGCCATGGAAATCCTTGCCCGCGTCCGTGTAATTCCAGTGCTCGCACACGGCCATGTTGGGCGGGCCCTTGTACCAGCGGATGGCTTCGTCGAACCGGGCCCACACGCCGGGGCCTGCGTGCGTCGTCAGGTGCGTGCCGACGAGGCCCGAGCCGTTCGCGAGGCCTTGCGGGAAGCGGCCGCACGCGGAATTCAGCAGCAGGCGCGGCGTCTCGATCGCATAACCCGAGACGACGACGTTGCGCGCGCGCTGGAAGCGCCAGGCGTCGTTGCGGCGATAGTGCACGCCCGCCGCGCGGCCGTCGGCGCCGAGTTCGATGCGGCCGGCCATCGCGAGGTCGCGCACTTCCGCGCCCGCCGCCAGCGCGCGCGGAATCCACACGATCAGCGCGCTCTGCTTCGCATTCGTCGCGCAGCCGAAGTTGCAGAAGCCCCGGTACACGCACGGCGGCGATTTTCCGCGCGGTGCCGACACGGTCGCCAGCGGCACGGATGACCACCTGATGCCCATCTTTTCCGCGCCGCGCGCGAGCACGAGGCCCGCCGCGTTCATCTCGTGTTCGCGGTACGGGTAGCGGCGGCGCGGCGGTCCCCACGGATAGTTGACCGGGCCGGACACGGCCAGCGCCCGCTCCGCCTCGTCGTAATAGGGCGCCAGTTCGTCATACGTGATGGGCCAGTCGAAGCCGTAGCCCAGTTGGCTGCGCGATCGGAACCACTCGGGCCGGAAGCGCAGCGAGATCATGCTGAAGTGGACGGTCGACCCGCCCACGCCCCAGCCGGAATTGTTCCCGCCGAGGGCCAGTGCATCGGCGCCGCCGGACAGCCGTTCTTCCAGCCAGTACAGCTGTTGTTGCGCTTCCTCGTCCGACGCGAAATCCTCCAGCGGGCGCCAGAACGGGCCCGCTTCCAGCACGACGACGGAAAAGCCGGCCTCCGCCAGCTTGCACGCGAGCGTGGCGCCGCCCGCGCCGGCGCCGACGATGGCGAAGTCCACCACCTCGTCGTCGCCGTATTCGCGCATGCTCACCCAGCCCCCGCGCTTGAATACGTCGGGGGCGCGGCCGCCGCCAGTCCGCGGCGCGGTCACCGCGCCTCCTTCGCTTCCCACGGGTCGCGGCTGTCGAACCCGAGGCGCACGTACCCGCGGGGGTTCGCCGGCCCGCCGAAGCCGATCTCGTTCCAGGCGCGGGGATGCGCGTAATAAAAGCCGGCCGCCGTCTTGAGCAGGTGATGGATGAAGAAGCGCTGCGCGTCGAGACCCTGCCAGCGGGGAGACATGGCGCGGCCGCCTTCGAGGGCATGCAGGAGCGCGTCCTGCGCGTCCGCGTCGAGCCGGACGAACGGGCGGTCGTGCAG
>NZ_JBKYMO010000453.1:0-4429 GCF_047302915.1 Massilia sp. CT11-108
ATGCCGGCGCGAAAGTCGCCGTCGCGGACGTGCGCGACGTGCCCGCGCTGCGCGCCATCCTGCGTACGGGCACCACCGCGCTGCTGCTGAATCCGCCGGCCGCGCCGTTCACCGACACCGACGCCGTCGAGCGCGCGAACGCCGCCGCCATCGTCGACGCGGTGACGGACTCCGGTTTGCGCAAGGCCATCGCCGTCTCGACGTTCGGCGCGCGCGCCGGCGAGCCGTGCGGCGACCTCACCGTGCTGTTCGAATTCGAGGAAAAGCTGCGGGCGCAGGCCGTTCCCGTCGCCGTCAATCGCGGTGCCTACTACATGAGCAACTGGACCGAGATGCTCGACACGGTGCGCCACCGCGGCAAGCTGCCCAGCTTCTTTCCGGAGGATGCCGCCATCCCGATGGTCGCGCCCTGCGACCTGGGCGAAGCCGCCGCGCAGCGGCTGATGGAGCCCGCGGACCGGACCGAGACCCTCTACATCGAAGGCCCGCGCCGGTACACGCCGCGCGACGTCGCCGACGCGTTCGCGCGGGCACTCGGCCGCCCCGTCGACGTCGAGGTCGTCCCGCGCCACGCCTGGGAGCAGACGTTCCGCCAGCTCGGCTTTTCGGCGGAAGCGGCGCGCAGCTATACGTGCATGACCGGGACCGTGCTGGACGAGCAGGACCGCTGGCCGGACGACCCCGTCCGCGGCGCGACGTCGCTCGAGAATTTCATTTGCGAAAGCGCAAATCGAAAGTATTAAAACTACATATTTCATGCGAATTAGGTTGACACGAAAATACGTATAGCTAAGAATCTCCCCCGTCGGGCACGAAAACATCACAGAATGATCGCCCGATACGTAGTAAAAGTACCTGACTGAGCAACGGACTTTTGCACGACCTCCGTTGTTCGCCGGGACCTTACCCGTATCACATCGGAGGAGAAGCATGAAGAAGAGCACCATCGTCGCCCTGCTGGCGGCGGGCATGATCACGTCCATGGCCCCGGCAGGGCCCGCCACCCCCACCCAGCAGGCCGGCGGCAGCACGGCCATCGTCCTGCAGGGTTTCCACTGGAACTCGGCCAACTATGCCGGCCCGGACTGGTACAACACCCTGCTGAACAACGTCGGCGACTTGAGCGCGATGGGATTCACCCACGTGTGGTTCCCGCCGCCGTCGGATTCGAGCGCCAAGGAAGGCTATCTGCCGCGCCAGCTGAACAAGCTCGATTCCAAATATGGCAGCGCGGCCGAGCTGACGAACGTCGTCAGCGCATTCAAGAGCAAGGGCGTCAAATCCATCGTCGACGTCGTCGTCAACCACCGCGTGGGCACCACGGGCTGGTCCGACTTCACGAACCCGAACTGGACCACCTATTCCATCGTCAACGGCGACGAGTGCAACTGCGGCCTCGGCAACGCCGACACGGGCCAGGGCTTTTCCGCCGGGCGCGACCTCGACCACAAGAACGTGGGCGAAGTCCAGAACGGCATCATCAACTGGCTGAACTACACGCTGAAGCCGGTGGGCTTCTCGGGCCTGCGTTTCGACTACGTGAAGGGCTTTTCGGCGAGCTACGCGGGCCAGTATTCGAACGCGTTCGCACCCGATTTCTGCGTCGGCGAGATGTGGCCGGATTCGTTCGACCTGAACAACCTGAACGCGAACCGCCAGGCGATCATGGACTGGATCAACGGCACCAGCAACAGCTGCGGCGCGTTCGACTTCACGACCAAGGGCATCCTCAACGACGCCCTCGCCAACGGCAATTACTGGCGCCTGAAGGCGACCGACGGCAAGCCGCAGGGCGCCATCGGCTGGTGGCCGGCGATGTCGGTGACGTTCGTCGACAACCACGACACCGGCCCGGCCGAAAGCTGCGGCACGGGCCAGAACCTGTGGCCGGTGCCGTGCGGTTCGGTGCTGGAAGGGTATGCCTACATCCTGTCGCATCCGGGCATCCCGACCGTGTTCTACCCGCACATCTACAACTGGAATCTCAAGACGCAGATCGCGGCGCTGATGGCGGCGCGCAAGAATGCGGGCGTGAATTCGACGTCGGCGGTCGCGATCCAGCAGGCGACGCAAGGCCTGTACGCAGCCATCATCACCGGCACGACGCACCAGCTGGCGATGAAGATCGGCCCGAACAGCTGGAGCCCGGGTGCCGGCTGGACGTTGCAGACGTCGGGTAACAACTACGCCGTCTGGATGAAATAAAAGCGCACGAAGCGGCTCAGGCCACCACCGCCTGCAGCCGCGTCGCCTGGCCGCGGCCGATGACATCGCGGCCATGCACGCTGACGCGGTTGCGGCCGTTCTGCTTGGCGTGGTACAGCGCCACGTCCGCGCGGCTCAGGATGTCTTCCCATTTCTGGTCGTGCGCATCCAGCGCGGCCACGCCCACGCTGACGGTCATCGGGACCGGCATCCCCTCGACGGTCAGCGGCGCCGCCACCACGGCTTCGCGCAGGCGTTCGGCCATGGCGCCCACGTTCCCCGCATGTTCGCCGACGACCAGTACCGCGAACTCTTCCCCGCCGATGCGGAACAGCGCATCGTACCCGCGCAGCACCCGCGCCGACAGTGCCGTCACGTGGCAGATCGCCGCGTCCCCCACGCCGTGGCCGTAGCGGTCGTTGATGGGCTTGAAGTGGTCGATGTCGAACGTGATGAAGAACATGGCCGAACCGTTGCGGCGGCAGCGGCGGAAGTCGCGCGTGGCCACGTCGTGCAGGGCGCGCCGGTTCAGCCAGCCGGTCAGCACGTCCGTCAGCGAGGCGCGGCGCAACGCCAATGTCTGCTGGTGGCTGACGATCAGCGCGCAGCACATCGTCGCCAGCGACATGTACACCAGCATCGCCAGCGCGCCCGACGTGCGGAAGAAATCGCCGCCCAGGAAGCCCGGCGGGTGACCGTCGTACGCGAGCATGATCGCCATGCGCGCGACCTGCTGCAGCGCGGACAGCACCTGCAGCACGATCAGCGGCGTATGCGCCGCGCACGCCGCGCGCTCGCTGCGGCGCCACAGCAGCCACGCGGCGCCGAGATTGAGCGCGCCGACGAACGGTGTGAACAGCACGAGCCGGTACAGCGGCGCGCCGCGCGCGAACATCAGCGCATGCGCCGCCAGCACGGCGACCATCAGCAGCACGCCCCAGCGCCAGCCGGGCGCCAGGTGCAGGTGGCGCCGCACCCCGGCCAGCATGCCGAAATGGCCGCCGATGTGGAGCGCGTTGACGCTTGCGATGAACAGAATGGGACCCGCCTGCTGGTGCAGGCCGATGGCGCCAAGCCCGTTGCTCAGTGCGAATAACGCAGCGGCGACCGTCCAGTCGACGAGGCAGGCCTGGCGCGCGCTGGCGAGGTACAGCAGCCCCATGCTGGCAGCCATGGTCAATGCCGCCAGCGCGGCGGCCACGATGAGTGTGAAAGCGTCCAAGCGCATCCAACCTGTATAGATAATTCCATAAGTATAAAACTATTGTTTATATGCAAATCAAACCAATTGTCGCAATCGCAAAGTTTCTGTATTTACAGCAAGCGAATCCGGCCTCCGGGACGGCTGTGATATACCGCTTCCATGAATGCCGCATTCTTCGCCATCGTCGGCGCCCAATTCTTTTCGTCGCTGGCGGACAGCGCGCTGTTCATCCTGTGCGTGTCGCTGGTCGCCACGCTGTCGTTCCCGCAGTGGATGACGCCGATGCTGAAGATGGGTTTCGTCCTGTCGTACATCGTGCTGGCGCCGTTCGCCGGCGCCTTCGCCGACCGCTTTCCCAAGGGCCGCGTGATGCTGCTGACGAACACCGTCAAGATGCTCGGCTGCTCGCTGATCCTGGCCAAGGCCAATCCCCTGCTCGCCTACGGCATCGTGGGGCTCGGCGCCTCCGCATACTCGCCCGCCAAGTACGGCATCCTGGCCGAGGTGCTGCCGCCGCGCCGCCTCGTGGCGGCCAACGGCTGGATCGAGGGCACGACCGTGCTCGCCATGATCCTCGGCACGGTGCTGGGCGGCGCCCTCTCCGCCAATCCGCAGGCGATCGCGTGGCTGCTGCACCTGACCTTGCCATGGCGGGCCACGCCCATCGGCATGGCGGTTGCCGTGATCGTCATGACGTATTTGCTGGCGACGCTGTTGAACCTGCCCGTGATGCACGCCGGCGTCCGCCCGGCCGACGCGCGCCGCCCCTTGCCCGCGCTGCTCGCCGATTTCTATCGCTGCAACCGGACGCTGTGGCAGGACCGCGAAGGCCGCATCTCGCTGGGGGTCACGTCGCTGTTCTGGGGCAGCGGCATGGTGCTGCAGGTGCTCTTGCTGACGTGGGCGCAGAACGTGCTCGGTCTCACGCTGGACCGTGCCGCGGCGCTGCAGGGCGTGTTCGCGCTCGGCGTCGCGGTGGGCGCCGCCATCCCGCGCAAGACCAGCGTGACGAGCACGATC
>NZ_JBKYMO010000454.1:0-4392 GCF_047302915.1 Massilia sp. CT11-108
GCCGTGGGATCGAGCGACTCGCGCGTGCGCTTGTCGGCGACCAGGTCGATGGCGAGCATCAGGCCCTTGCCGCGCACCTCGCCCACGACGGCGTAGCGGTCGACGAACGGCTGCAGCCGCGCCAGCAGGTAGTCGCCCATGCGTGCGGCGTTCGCGGCCAGGTTCTCGTCGCGCACGATCTTCAGGTTCGCGAGCGCCGCGGCGCAGCCGACCGGGTGGCCGGAATACGTGTAGCCGTGGAAGATCGCGCCCGCGAAGTCGGCGTTGCCGTCGAAGGCGTCGACGATGCGTTCGTTGAACATCGTCGCGCCGAGCGGGAAGTAGCCGGACGTGATGCCCTTGGCCAGGCACATGATGTCGGGCTTGACACCCCACAGCCGGCTGCCGAACATGGCGCCCGTGCGGCCGAAGCCCGTCACCACCTCGTCCGCGATGAACAGCACGCCATGGCGGTCGCAGACGTCGCGCACCAGCGGCCAGTAGCTGGCCGGCGGGACGATGACGCCGCCCGCGCCCTGCACCGGCTCGGCGATGAAGGCGGCGACGGTATCCGGCCCCTGGAAGACGATTTCGCGCTCGAGCAGCGCCGCGCAGATGCGCGCCAGCTCGTCGGGATCGTCGGTGAACGGATTGCGATAGGTCCACGGCGTCTCGACGTGGAAGCAGCCCGGCAGCAGCGGCTCGTAGCTGCGCCGGAACACGTGGTTGCCGTTGACCGAGGCGCCGCCGAAATGGGTGCCGTGGTAGCCCTGCTTCAGGGAGATGAACTTGGTGCGCTCCGGCTGGCCGGCGACTTTCCAGTACTGGCGCGCGAGGCGCAGCGCGGTCTCGACGGCGTCCGATCCGCCCGAACTGTAGAACACCCGCTTCATGCCTTCCGGCGCCAGCATGTCGACGAGGAGGTTCGACAGCTCTTCCGCGCGCGGGTGCGTGAGGCCGTCGAAGATCTGGAAGTACTCCAGTTCGTCGAGCTGGGCGGCGATCGCCCGTTTGACCTCGGGCCGGCCGTGGCCCACGTTCACGTTCCACAGTCCGGCGATGCCGTCCACCAGCCTGTTGCCGGCGTCGTCGAACACGTGGCAGCCTTCGCCGCGCACGATGCGGATCGGTTCGCGCACCTTCATCTCGTTCGGGTGCAGCATCGGATGCCAGAACTGGTATGCCGGCTCGTACATGGTCGTCTCCCTTCTGCTGGTTTGGAACCAGTCTAGGGAAACGCCACGGCGTCCGTTATCGAAAACCGGCAAAACCGGTCACTGGAACGTCCGGCCGCCCACGCGCTTGACGGTCTCGGACGGCAGTTCGCCGAACAGGCGCTTGTAGTCGACCGACAGTTGCGACAAATGCCAGAAGCCCCAGCGCGCCGCCATGTCGCCGATGGTCTTCGCGCCGCGCGAATTCATCAGGTCGCGGTGCAGGCCGTTCAGGCGCACGATCTTCAGGTAGGCGGCCGGGCTCATGCCGATCACCTGCGTGAAGCAGTATTGCAGCGTGCGGCGCGACGTGAAGGTGCGTTCGCACAGGTCCAGCACCGTCACGGGACGGTCCGGGTTCGCCTCGATGTACTCGCGCGCCTTGGCCACGACGTGCAGCGCCTTCTTCGCGTCCGGCGTGGCGTCGCCGTGGGTGGCGAGGCCCAGGTATTCGTCGACCAGGCCGACCAGCTCGCTGACCAGCTGGTCGCGTGTCTCCGTCAGCGCGAGCTGGTAGGGCTGGTAGGTCATCGTCAACAGCGCGATGCTGAGACGGTGGCGCAGGATCGCGGCGAACGCGGGATTGTGGACGTGGTTGGCGGCGTTCGCCAGTAATTCGGCGGCATCCAGCCGCACCTGGTCGTCCTCGACCGGCAGCATGGACACCGGCATCGTGACGCTCAACATCGTGCAGTTCGGCGGGGTGCTCAGTTCCAGCGTGGCGTGATCGCTGAGCGCCGTCACGTGGTCCATGCCGACCGTGTGGCCACGCCAGCGCGCCTCGCCGTCGAGGTGAGCGAACACGCCCAGCGCCACGACGCCGGTGCGTCCGGGGCCAGTTTCGAATACGGCCTGCGACGTCTTTTCCTCGAACAGCTGGACGTCGCCGATCAGGGCTTCGGTGATCTGGCCGCTGAAGCGGCCCTTGGAGAGCTGGTCGTAGACCTGGTTCCAGCCGGTCAGCACGCGCTCGTGCTGCCAGAGATTGGAGGTGTGGACCGTCTTGCGGCAAGCGTTGATGGCATTGCCGACCTGCGGCACGGCCGTGGCCGTCCCGAAATGCTGTTCCGCGGAGCTCATTGCCTCCTCCCAAGCGTGGATGAATCGACTCTAGCCGGCCGATTTCATTAAGATGTTAGCAAACCCGCGGGCGCGTGTCAGCCGGATTCGCTCGACTGTAATGTTTCGCAAAAAATGCTCCAAAACTGACGCGTGCGCGCAACGCGCAAGCGCAACGCCCGCCGGGGCGCATGCGTCCCGGCGGGCGAAATGTTGAACAGCGATCGTTCAGGATTTCATGATCTTGACCGTCTGGATCGTGGTGAATTCCGCCAGGCCGTGCTTGCCGAATTCGACGCCGATCCCCGACTGCTTCACGCCGCCGAACGGCGCGTCCGGCTGCACGGCGCCATGCTCGTTGATCCACACGCTGCCGCATTCCAGGCGTTTGCCGATCTCGACCGCGCGCGCCGGATCGCTCGACCAGACGGAACCGCCCAGGCCGTTCGGATTGTCGTTCGCCAGGCGCACGGCCTCGTCGACGTCGCTGTATTTGATGACCGGCAGGATCGGGCCGAACTGTTCTTCGTCGACGAGGCGCGCACCGTTCGTCAGCCCGGCGACGATGGCGGGCTCGAAGAAGTAGCCCTTCCCTTCGCGCACCTTGCCGCCGGCGAGCACCTTGCCGCCGTGTTCGCGCGCATCGTCGAGCAGTTCGCGCACGATGTCGAGCTGCGCGCGGTTCTGCACGGGACCCAGTTCGGTACCGGGCTCCAGGCCGTCGCCCACCTTCACCGCGCCGGCCAGCCGCGCCAGTTCGGCGCACAGCGCGTCGTATTGGCTCTCGTGCACGTACAGGCGCTTCAGGCACGCGCAGGTCTGGCCATTGTTGTGGAACGCCACGCCGAACAGCTTCGGCGCCACGGCCTTGACGTCGACGTCGGGCAGCACGATGCCGGCGTCGTTCCCGCCCAGTTCCAGCGTGAGGCGCTTGAGCGTCGCGGCCGCGGTTTCCATGATGCGCTTGCCCGTGCGCGTCGAACCCGTGAAGACGATCTTGTCGACGTCGGGATGGCCCGTCAAAGCCGCGCCGACGGCACCGCCACCCGTCACGAGATTCAGCACGCCCGGCGGCAGGATCGCGTTCGCCAGCTCGACGAAGCGCGCCGTCGCAACGGGTGTGTACTCGGACGGCTTGAGCACGACGGTGTTCCCGGCCCGCAGCGCGGGGATGACGTGCCAGATCGCGATCATGAGCGGCCAGTTCCACGGCGTGATCGATGCGACGACGCCCAGCGGCTTGCGATGCACTTCGACGCGCGCCTGCTCATTGTCCTGGATGACCTCCGGTTCCAGGTCGATGTCGGCGGTGACGTGGGTCCAGGCGATGGCGCCGCCCAGTTCCATGCCGGCGCCCACGCCGTTCAGGCCCCGCAGCGGTTTGCCGGTTTCGCGGGTGACCAGTTCCATCAGCTCGGGCATGTTCGCTTCCAGCGCGTCGCCCAGCGCATGCAGCTTCGCCTTGCGCCCGGCGTCCGGCAGCGCGCTCCACGCGGGAAACGCGGCCCGTGCGGCCGCCACGGCGGCGTCCACGTGTTCCGGGCCGGCGTCGTGCACCTTCGCGAACGGTTCGCCCGTCGCCGGGCTGATGATGGCCAGCGTGGGGCCGGCGTTGACGGTCTGGCCATCGATGATCATCGAATACGTCTTCATGTCCACTCCTCCAGTGATTGATTATTGTGCGTCTCGCGCCACGCCGCGCTTGGAAAACCGGATCACCCGTCCGGCATCCGCGACCACGCTCGTCAGCGACAGGCGGTCGCCGCGCTGGCGCGCCCTGAACGTTGCGCCGGCATCGCCGCTGTCGAACATCGTGCCGTCCAGGCCCACCGCTTCCACGGTGCCGTCCTGCGTCTGGACGATGCCGGTCACCGAACTTTTCGCGCCGCTGCCGACGGCCTGCCAGTGCGCGCCGCCGTCGGTGCTGCGGTACATGCTGCCGCGCAGGCCGCCGACGAGCAAGGTGCCGTCACGCAGCGCGGCACCGGTCCAGAACGAGCCCTTGTAGCCGGTGTCCAGGTAATCCCACGAGCGGCCGCGGTCCTTCGTGCGCAAGACCATGCCGCGCTCCGCCGCGACGAACAGCGTGCCGTGCGCATCGGCGAACGCGGCCAGCAGGTTGCGGTCGGCGCGGCCGCCG
>NZ_JBKYMO010000455.1:0-4384 GCF_047302915.1 Massilia sp. CT11-108
TGGCGGAGAGGGTGGGATTCGAACCCACGGTACGGTCACCCGTACGCCTGATTTCGAGTCAGGTACATTCGACCACTCTGCCACCTCTCCTGGTAACCGGTCGCTTGTATTCGCGTGAGGCCGCATTATAGACGGCCTCCAGCGAAAACGGAAGGGCTATTTGATCACGCCGCCGGTGCCAGTCGCTCCAGCCCGCCCATGTACGGGCGCAGCACCTCCGGGATCACGACGCTGCCATCCGCCTGCTGGTAATTCTCCAGCACGGCGACGAGCGTGCGGCCCACGGCCAGGCCCGAACCGTTCAGCGTGTGCAGCAGTTCCGGCTTGCCCTTGGCGTTGCGGAAGCGGGCCTGCATGCGGCGGGCCTGGAAATCTTCGCAGTTCGACAGCGACGAGATCTCGCGGTACGTGTTCTGCGCCGGCAGCCACACTTCCAGGTCATAGGTCTTCGCGGCCGAAAAGCCCATGTCGCCCGTGCACAGCTGCATCACGCGGTACGGCAGCCCCAGGTTCTTCAGGATCGTCTCGGCCTGGCCCACCATCTCTTCCAGCGCGTCGTACGACTGTTCCGGATGCGCGATCTGCACGAGCTCGACCTTGTCGAACTGGTGCTGGCGGATCATGCCGCGAGTGTCGCGGCCGTAGCTGCCCGCTTCCGAGCGGAAGCACGGGGTGTGCGCCGTCATCTTGATCGGCAGGGTGTCAAGCGCGACGATCTCGTCGCGCACCATGTTGGTCAGCGACACTTCCGACGTCGGAATCAGGTAGAAATTCTCGCCCTCGCCTTCCGCGCCGCCCTTTTTCACCGCGAACAGGTCTTCCTCGAACTTCGGCAGCTGGCCCGTGCCGCGCAGCGAATCCGCGTTGACCATGTACGGGGTGTAGCACTCGGTGTAGCCGTGCTGGCCCGTGTGCGTGTCCAGCATGTATTGCGCCAGCGCGCGGTGCAGGCGGGCGATGCCGCCTTTCATCACGGCGAAGCGCGAGCCCGTCAGCTTGGTCGCGGTGTCGAAATCGAGGCCCAGCGGGCTGCCGACGTCGACGTGGTCCTTGACTTCGAAATCGAAGGCGCGCGGCGTGCCCACCTTGCGGACTTCCACGTTGCCCGACTCGTCCTGGCCCACCGGCGTCGACGGGTGCGGCAGGTTCGGGATCGCGGCCATGAAGTGCGCCAGCTGGTCCTGCACCTGGGCGAGCGCGGTTTCGTTGGCCTTCAGCTCGTCGCCGATGCCGGCCACTTCCGCCATCACGGCGCTCGTGTCCTCGCCCTTGCCTTTCAGCATGCCGATCTGCTTGGACAGCGAGTTGCGCTTGCCCTGCAATTCCTCGGTGCGCGTCTGGATCGCCTTGCGCTCGGCTTCGAGGGCGCTGAAGCCGGCGACGTCGAGCTGGTACTTGCGGCTCGCGAGGCGTGCGGCGACGTTGTCGATGTCTTTGCGGAGGAGTTGAATGTCTATCATTGTCGGGATTGTCGCAGGGTGGGATATCGAAACCGCAATTGTACCAAGTCGTAGGCGGCGCATGTCCTCATCCGCGCGCCGATCTTTTGGGCATGCACGACAGTCCAATGGCCAGGAGGCCGTCCATGGATGTCGACTGGGAAACGCTGTTTACGTTCAGCTTGCCGCCGCTGGAACTGTTCGTGCGCGGCACGCTGACGTACCTGTTCCTGTTCTGCCTGTTCCGCTTCGTCGTGCGGCGCGACGCCGGGGCGCTGGGCCTGTCCGACCTGCTCGTGCTGGTGATCATCGCCGACGCCGCCCAGAATGCCATGGCCGGCGACTACCTCTCCATCGTCGACGGTTTCCTGCTGATCGGCACCATCATCGGCTGGAGCTACGGCCTGAACTGGCTGAGTTACCGCTTTCCCCGCTTCCGCCGGTTCGCGCTGGCGCCGCCGATCTGCATCATCAAGGATGGCGTCAAGCAGGACGCCGCGCTGCGCCGCGAGCTGATCAGCGACGAGGAATTGCGGGCCATGCTGCACGAACACGAAGTGGAGGACATCGCCCAGGTCCGGCGCGCCTGGCTGGAGCCGGACGGCCAGTTGACGGTGCTGCGCCGGCGCGGATCGCGCGACGATGGCGGCACGGGCGGCCAGCCGCGCCGCGGGTTGTAGTCAGTCCGCGCGGGCGTCGTCGTCCAGGCTGCGCAGCCACGCCAGCTTTTCCGCGATCTTCGCCTCGATCCCGCGCGGCACCGGCTGGTACCAGCCCGGCTCCGGCATGCCGTCCGGCAAATAGGTTTCGCCGGCCGCGTACGCATGCGGCTCGTCGTGCGCGTAGCGGTATTCGTGGCCATAGCCCAGTTCCTTCATGAGCTTGGTCGGCGCGTTGCGCAAATGGACGGGCACTTCGCGCGATTTGTCCTTGCGCACGAACGCCATCGCGGCATTGAACGCGTTGTAGCCGGCATTGCTCTTGGCGGCGATGGCGAGGTAGATGACGGCCTGGCCCAGCGCCAGTTCGCCCTCCGGCGACCCGAGGCGCTCGTAGGTCTCGACCGCATCGTTCGCGAGCTGGATGGCGCGCGGGTCGGCGATGCCGATGTCTTCCCACGCCATGCGGACGATGCGCCGCCCCAGGTATTTCGGATCGGCGCCGCCGTCCAGCATCCGGCACAGCCAGTACAGCGCGGCGTCGGGATGCGAGCCGCGCACGGATTTGTGCAGCGCGGAGATCTGGTCGTAGAAATTGTCGCCGCCCTTGTCGAAGCGGCGCGCGTTCAGGGTCAGCGCGTTCTCGACGAATTCGCGCGTGATGTGGGTCGTCTGCGCCGTGTTGGCCGACGTTTTCGTCTGCTCCAGCAGGTTCAGGAAGCGGCGGGCGTCGCCGTCCGCGTAGCCGATCAGCGTTTGCACGGCGACGTCGTCGAACTGCAGGTGCGCCAAGCCGCCCTGCTGGCGCGCGCGTTCCAGCAACTGGCGCATCTCGTCGTCGTTCAGCGCCTTCAGCACGTAGACCTGCGAGCGCGACAGCAGTGCCGAATTGACTTCGAAGGACGGGTTTTCCGTCGTCGCGCCGATCAGCGTGACGAGGCCGGATTCGACGAACGGCAGCAGCGCGTCCTGCTGCGACTTGTTGAAGCGGTGGATCTCGTCGATGAACAGGATCGTGTGGTGGCCGGACGCCAGGTAGTGCTCGGCCTGTTCGATGGCGGCGCGGATGTCCTTCACGCCCGACAGCACCGCGGACAGCGCGATGAATTCGCAGTCGAACGCGTTCGCCGTGAGGCGCGCCAGCGTGGTCTTGCCGACGCCCGGCGGGCCCCACAGGATCATCGAATGCGGCCGGCCCGACTTGAACACGAGGTTCAGCGGCTTGCCCTCGCCCAGCAAATGGCTTTGGCCGATCACCTCGGCGATCGTCTTCGGGCGCAGGCTTTCCGCCAGCGGGGCGGCGGGTTCGGTCTTGAAAAGGTCATCCATGGGCTGCGTTGTTATAGTTCATCTTGCCTATGTATGGCCGGCGCGTTGAAAGCGCAAGTGGCTTACTGCAAGGGGTCTACTGATTAACGACCTCCGCACCTTTCGGCACGTCGAACTTGAACGTCTGCGCGCCGAGCGCCGGGTTGCGCTGGACGTTCGTGAATTTCAGCAGCACGGTCTGGCCGAAGTTGTCCTTCAACTCCATCGCCTGCGGGAAGCCGTCCTTGAGGCCGATGCCGATCTGTTCGAACGTCGTGTCCTTCGATTTCGGCGTCGCGTTCAGCCATTCCAGGCCGTCGTGCGTGCCCGCTTCGGCCAAGGTGAAATTCTTGTCCAGGTCATTGCTGCCGAACAGGATCGCGGCCGGCGAGCTGCCCAGCGCGCCGCCCAGCTTGCGCGTCGTGACCTGGTTCAGGTCCTTGTCGTACAGGTACAGCGTCTCGCCGTCGGCCTGCAGCAGTTGCTCGTACGGCTTCTGGTACGTCCAGATGAATTTGCCGGGGCGCGCGAACACGAAGGTGCCGCTGGACGTCTTGCCGGTCTTGGTCTTCATGACCTGCGTCTGGGTAAACTCGCCGCGGGCGGATTTGGTGCCCGACACGAAGGATTTGAACTGGTCGAGGGCGGTGGCGTGGGCCGCGCCCGCGATCAGGAAGGTGGTGGCGATCAGTGTTTGTTTCAGTTTCTGTTTTACCATGGTCATTCCGCGTTCGTTGCAGGCACCAGGATGTCCCGGTTGCCGTTCGACTGCATCGGCGACACGATGCCGCTTTGCTCCATCTGCTCGAGCAGGCGTGCGGCGCGGTTGTAGCCGATGCGCAGGTGGCGCTGCACCAGCGAGATCGACGCCCGGCGGTTCTTCAGCACCACGGCCACGGCCTGGTCGTACATCGCGTCGGACTCGCCGCCGCCTTCGCCGGCCGGCATCCACTTGATTCTCGCGACGCAGCGCCCGTC
>NZ_JBKYMO010000456.1:0-4365 GCF_047302915.1 Massilia sp. CT11-108
GCGATCCGCTGGCTGCAGCAGCATTACGCGGAACCCGTCTCGACGCAGCAGCTGGAGGCGGTGAGCGGCATGAGCGCGTCGTCGCTGTTCCGCCACTTCAAGGACTTCACGTCGCTGAGCCCCCTGCAATACCAGAAACAGATCCGCCTGCACGAGGCGCGCGCCCGCCTCGCGGCCGCCAGTTGCGACGTGGCGGCCGTCGCCTACCAGGTGGGCTACGAAAGCCCGTCGCAGTTTACGCGCGAGTACAGCCGCATGTTCGGACGGCCGCCGCGCGACGATCTCCGGCGCGTGCGGGAGGCGGTCGTATGACGGTCACGCCGACCCGGCTCTTCCTGCATTACCTGGGACGACTGGACGCCCTCCTGAAGCAGGTCGAGGCGTTCGACGGGACCGTTGCGGACCGCCGCCTGCACCCGGACATGTTCCCGCTGCTGCAGCAGGCCCGGGTCGCGATCGGGTTCACCTTGCGCGCCACCTGTCCGCTGGCGGGACGCGAGATCGTCTCGTTCGGCGCCGACGCGTTGACGTTTCCCGGCGTCTTCGGCGAGCTCGAACGGACGATGGCGTACCTGGCGGCGATCCCCGATGCGGATTTCGCCGGCATGGACGCGCGGCGCGTGCGCACGACGGCCGGCTTCGCGGAGCTGGACCTGCCGGCCGCCGAGTACTATCAGATGTATGCCGTGCCCAACTTCTTTTTTCACTATTCGATGGTGTATGCGATCGCGCGCCAGGGCGGCGTGCCGGTCGGGAAATCCGGGTTCGACGGCTATCACCGTTATCCCGCCGGTTTTACATTCGACGCTGTGTGACGGGCCATGCATTGTGACGGGGCGACGCTGTCGAGCGTTCTCTGTCACAATGTTGTCATAATCGGCTTCTACACTCCGTTGTCACGAGTGAAATATTCCCGAAAAATGGATATGAAGTTAAAAACGGACGAGGCACTTGCCGCGCTTCCGCCCGATAGCCCACACCTGTTCCTCAACCGCGAACTGTCGCTGCTCGAATTCAATCGCCGCGTGCTCGAAAACGCGGAAGATCCGTCCGTCCCGCTGCTCGAACGCCTGCGCTTCCTGACGATCGTCTCCAGCAACCTGGACGAATTCTTCGAGGTCCGCGTCGCCAGCCTGCTCGCCCAGCACCAGGCGCACGGCGGCCCGGAGCCCGGCCAGGCCGACCTGGACGGCGCCGCCGACGAATGCCGCCAGATCATCGCGCGCCAGTACGCGCTGCTGAACGACCAGATCCTGCCGCAGCTGTCCGCGAACGGCATCCACCTGCTGCGCCGCTCGGACCGCAACGCGGCGCAGAAGGCGTGGGTCAAGCAGTACTTCGACAAGGAGGTGCGCCCGCTGCTCACGCCGGTCGGCCTCGACCCCGCGCACCCGTTCCCGCGCGTGATCAACAAGAGCCTGAACTTCATCGTCGAACTGGCCGGCAAGGATGCGTTCGGGCGCGGCACCGGCATCGCGATCATGAAGGCGCCGCGCGTGCTGCCGCGGCTGATCCGCCTGCCGGACGAACTGTCCGACAAGCCTGGCGCGTCCTACTGCCTGCTCACGTCCGTGATCCAGGCCCACATGGCGGACCTGTTCACGGGGCGCGAGGTGGTGTCGTACTCGCAGTTCCGCGTCACCCGCAACAGCGACCTGTGGGTGGACGAGGAAGAAGTGAAAAACCTGCGCCAGGCGCTGCAAAGCGAACTCCATAGCCGCAACTACGGTTTCGCCGTGCGCCTGGAAGTCGCGCGCGGCTGCCCGAAGCACCTGGCCGACTTCCTGCTCGACCAGTTCTCGATCGACCGCTCGCGCCTGTTCACGGTGGACGGCCCCGTCAACATGGGCCGCCTGCTGGAAATCGCCAACAGCAACGCCCGTCCGGACCTCAAGTTCACGCCGTATGCGCCGGGCTTCCCGGCCAAGCTCGTGAATGCGCACGACACCTTCTCCGTGCTGCGCAAGCAGGACATCCTGCTGCACCATCCGTACCAGTCGTTCCAGCCCGTGATCGAATTCGTGCGCTGCGCCGCGGCCGATCCGAACGTCGTCGCGATCAAGCAGACGATCTACCGCGCCGGCTCGAACTCCGAGCTGATGGATTCGCTGATCAACGCGGCGCTGCGCGGCAAGGAAGTCACCGTCATCGTCGAACTGATGGCGCGCTTCGACGAAGAGGCGAACATCAACTGGGCCGAGCGGCTGGAAGAAGCCGGCGCCCAGGTCGTGTACGGCGTCGTCGGCCTCAAGACGCACGCGAAGATGGCGCTCGTGCTGCGCCGCGAACCGGACGGCCTGCGCCGCTACGCCCACCTCGGCACGGGCAACTACAACCCGACGACGGCGCGCTTCTACACGGACTTCGGCCTGCTCACGTCGGACGAGGAGCTCACCGCGGACGTCAACGAGGTGTTCATCCACCTCACGAGCATGACGCGGCCCACGCAGCTGTCGGCGATGTGGCTGGCGCCGTTCACGCTGCAGAAGGAAATCGTCAAGGCGATCCGCCAGGAAGCGGCGATCGCGCGCGAAGGCAAGCCGGCGCGCATCATCGCCAAGATGAATTCGCTGACCGACGAATCCGTGATCCGCGCCCTGTACGAAGCGTCCGCGGACGGCGTGCGCATCGACCTGATCGTGCGCGGCGCGTGCTCGCTGCGGCCCGGCGTGCCGGGGCTGTCGGAGAACATCCGCGTGCGCTCGATCGTCGGCCGCTTCCTCGAACACACGCGCGTCTACTACTTCCGCAATAATCTCAAGAACGACATCTACCTGGGCAGCGCGGACTGGATGAACCGCAACCTGTTCCGCCGGGTCGAAGTGGCTTTCCCCGTCCGCTCGCCGGCGCTCAAGAAGCGCGTGCTGCGCGAGGGCCTGCAAGTCTATTTGAAGGACAACGTCAATGCCTGGGAACTGGGCAGCGACGGCCGCTACAAGCGCCGCAAGGCCCGCGGCAGCCAGGCGGCCTTCAGCGCCCAGCAATTCCTGATGGAGACGCTGGGCGCGCAAAGCACCGCCCACGGACATAACAAGGAGAACGACCATGGAACTGATCCTGTGGCGCCACGCCGAGGCTGAGCCGCACGTGCCCGACCGCCAGGGCGATCAGTTGCGCGAGCTGACCGCCAAGGGTGCGCGCCACGCGTCGCGCGTGGGCGCATGGCTCGACCGCCAGTTGCCGTCGCACTGCCGCATCCTGTCCAGCCCCGCTGCGCGCTGCGTGCAGACGGCGCAGGCGCTGGGCCGCAAGTTCATCACCGTGGAAGCGCTGAACACGGATTCGTCGGCGGAGCGCATCCTGGAAGCGGCCGGCTGGCCGGACAACAAGAATCCAGTCGTCGTGGTCGGGCACCAGCCGCTGCTCGGCCAGGTGGCGTCGCTGATCTTTGCCGGGACCGCGCAGGACTGGAAGATCCGCAAGGCCAGCGTGTTCTGGATTGCCAGCAAGGGCGAGGAGGATCCGGCGCCGTTCGTCAGGCTGGCGGTGGGGCCGGATATCGTGGGCAAGCTGCGCTGATGGCGCGGTCGGTTCGGGCATAATATTGCTGGAATTAAACCAGACGCCCGATCCCATTCCCATGGCACACATGACCGATATCCGACGCGCCCGTTTTCCCGACGATCTCGATGCCGTCGTCGCCATTTTTCGCGAATACATCGGCAGCACCAGCGTCAGCCTCGATTTCCAGGACTACGAAGAGGAACTGGCCGACCTGCCCGGCAAATACGACGCGCCGACAGGCGGACTGTTCCTCGCCGTTCACGCCGGTGCCGTCGTTGGTTGCGCCGGCTTCCGCGCAGTGGACGACGAGACTTGCGAGATGAAACGCGTGTATGTCCGCCCCGTCGCGCGCGGGCAGGACCTGGGGCGCCGGCTGGTCGAGCGCATCCTGGACGAAGGACGCGCGGCCGGCTACCGCCGTATCTGCCTCGATGTCCTGCCGGAGTTCGAAACCGCCCGGCGGCTGTACGAGTCGCTGGGCTTCGTGCCGGCCCCACCCGTGACCTTCAATCCCGTTGCCGGAACCCGGTTTCTCGGCATGGATTTATAGATCGCGGCGACGGCGCGTGAACGCCTCACGCATTCTGCAGCCGCGCACTCCGCGTCCCGCCACCCACGCCCACCGCCGTGACGATCGCCAGCGCCTGGAACAACGCGATCCCCGCGAACAGCCAGCCCGGATGCCCCGCATCCATCACGAGCCCGAACAGCGCGGGCCCCACGGACAGCCCGGCATCGAGCCCCGAATACACGATCCCATACACCCGCCCCGTCGCATTCTTCGGCGCCGCCGCCATGAAGTCGTCCTTCGAGATGCCCGGCAGGGTGAGCGTCTCCGCCTTCGGGTACTGCACGAAGTTC
>NZ_JBKYMO010000457.1:0-4359 GCF_047302915.1 Massilia sp. CT11-108
GCCGGCATCGTGCCGATGGCGGCCGGCAACGACGGCGGCGGCTCACTCCGGATCCCGGCCGCGTGCTGCGGGCTGTTCACGCTGCGGCCGTCGCGCGGGCGGGTGTCGTCCGGGCCGGGCATCGGCGAAGTCTGGTTCGGCGCGTCGAGCGAAGGCGTGATTTCGCGCAGCGTGCGCGATTCGGCGCTCGCGCTGGACGTGCTGCAGGGTGCGGAACCGGGCGATCCGTTCGTCATTGCGCCGCCGGCCGCGCCCTACGTCGCGCTGATGCGGCGCGATCCGGGCCGGCTGCGCATCGGGTATTCGACGGTGTCGCCGATCGGGACGGATGTGCATCCGGAGGCCGTGCTTGCTGTGTCGCGGACGGCCGAGTTATTGGCTCATTTGGGCCACGACGTCGAGGAAGCGGCGCCTGCTATCGATGGCGCCGCCCTCGCAAAAAGTTATTTGCACGTGTACTTCGGGCAGATCCCGGCGGCCGTACGGCGTGCGCAGGCGCTGGGGGCGCGGCGCGATGAGGTGGAACTGATGAACCGGATTCTCGTTACGCTGGGCGACAGCGTGCCGCAGTGCGTGCTGGGGTTCCTGCACGGGACGGGCATCCTCGGCGTGTTGGCGCGTCTTGGGTTGCTTGACAAGACGGTCGACAAGATTGCGACCGGCAATCTGCGTTATGTGCCGTTCACGCAGCTGTCGAATCTGACCGGGGCGCCGTCGATGAGCGTGCCGCTCCACTGGACGGCGGAGGGGTTGCCCCTGGGGGTCCAGTTCATGGGGCCGTTCGGGAGCGAGGACAGGTTGTTGCAGGTGGCGCGGCAGTTGGAAGAGGTGCAGCCGTGGTTCGATCGGATGCCGGGGATGGCACGCGGCTGACATGCTGTCAGAGGGCCTGTGCACTTGTGGAGGGTGTTACATTTGAACCGTAGGTGATTAGCGTTAGCGGTCCCAGAATGGCCAGACAAAATTCAAAGGGCCGATTATGAAAAGAAGAACGGACCGACTTACGGCCATCCTCATCGATGCGATTCAAACAAACCGCCCTTTCCATAGCACCCAAGCAGTTGCCCGGGCGTTCGCTGAAAACCTTATTCCACTTGAAGTCGCATTGCGCGTGCTGACCCGACCGTGGGACCGGCGCCTGATGCCTCATTCCGAACCCCGCGTGGAGGATACGGCTGGGGCAGCTGTTGTCTGCTGATCAGCTTATATGCATGCGCCTGCGGCGCGCAGTCCGCTGCGCGGACAGCAAATGGACGATTCGGGAGGGATGGCCCTGCAGGGCCATGCCCTTCGAATCTCACACGCGAGGCGCGCAGGCGCCTCGCTCGCTTCCGCCAGGAAACAAAAAACCGCCTTCGGGCGGTTTCTTTTGTTTCCTGGCGGAAGCGGTGAGATTCGAACTCACGAACGGGTTCCCCCGTCGGCAGTTTTCAAGACTGCTGCCTTCAACCACTCGGCCACGCTTCCTGAGGAACCGGCATTATACATAAATCATTGCCCCACGGGCAGCAAACGGACGGCCGACGGTGCCGCCTCCCCCATGCCCATCAGCAGCCAGTTCTCCCGCAAGCTTTTCTCGAACTCATACGCCGGCAGCGGCTTCCCATACAGGTAGCCCTGCACCTCGTCGCATCCGGCCTGGCGCAGGAATTCCAGCTGCTCCAGCGTCTCCACGCCTTCCGCGATCACGCGGTGCCCCAGCTTGCGCCCCATGCCGATGATGGTGCTCGCGATCGCGCAATCGCTCGGGTCCAGCGGGATGCCCGTCGTGAACGAGCGGTCGATCTTCAAGGTGTCGATCGGGAAGCGCTTCAGGTACGACAGGCTCGAATAGCCCGTGCCGAAATCGTCCAGCGACAGCGCCACGCCCAGCGCGCTGATGCGGTCCATGATGGCGATCACGTGCTCGATGTCGTGCATCAGCGTGCTTTCCGTGATCTCCAGTTCCAGCCAGTGCGGATCCAGGCGGTAGCGGCGCAGTGTCTCCGCGACGCGGCCCGGCAGCGACGGCGTGAACTCGCGTGCGGACACGTTCACCGCCAGGCGGAACGGCGGCAGGCCCGCGCGTTGCCAGATCGCGGCCTGGGCGCAGGCCTGTTCCAGCACCCACTCGCCCACCTGCACGATCAGGCCCGTGCTTTCGGCCAGCGGGATGAATTCGATCGGCGGGACCATGCCGCGCACCGGATGCCTCCAGCGCACGAGGGCTTCGGCGCCCACCACGCGGCTCGAGCCGATTTCGAATTTCGGCTGGTAGTGCAGGATCAGTTCGCCGTTGCCGAGAGCGTGGCGCAGGCCCGATTCGATCAGCATGCGCTGCTGCATGCCTTCGTTCATGTCGAGGCGGTAGAAGGCGACGCTGCGGTCCGGGTTTTCCGCGTGTTCCTTGGCGCGCTCCATCGCGATGTCGGCCATGCGCAGCAGCGTTTCCGCATCCTGGCCGTCCTGCGGGTAGACGGAAATGCCGATGCTCGCGCCCACGCGCAGGTCGTGGCCCTGCACGAGGAACGGCGCTTCCAGCGCGGTCTGCAGCTTCTGCGCAACCGTCGTGGCCTCGAAGTGCTGGCGGATGTCGAACAGGCCGACGGCAAATTCGTCGCCGGACAGGTGCGCCACGACGTCCTCGTCGCGCAGCGCGTTGCGCAGGCGTTCGGCGACCAGGCGCAGCAGGTCGTCGCCGACCCGGCGGCCCAACGTGCCGTTGATCAGCTTAAAACGGTTCAGGTCCAGGTACAGCACGCAGGCCGTCGATTCGTTGCGCTGGGCGACCATCAGGGCCTGGTCGACGAGGCGGCCGAACAGCGTACGGTTCGGCAGGCCGGTCAGCTCCTGGTAGTAGGCCAGGTGGTGCAGGCGTTCCTCGGCCAGCTTGCGTTCCGTGATGTCGGTGAGATACGCGATCAGGCCGGTCGGGCGGTCTTCCAGGTCGCACAGCGGCGACAGCGACAGGCTGGCCCAGAAGATCTCGCCCGATTTCTTCCGGCGCCGCACTTCCATCATGCGGCCGCCCTGCTCCGCGAAGGCGTCCTGGAAGTCCTGGTCCTCGTCCGCGTACAGGAACAGGATGTTGCGGCCGACGGCTTCCAGCGCCGTGTAGCCGAACAGGCGCTCGGCGCCCTTGTTCCAGCTGGTGATGTAGCCCATGCGGTCCAGCGTCAGCACGGATTCATGGATCTGGTCGAGGATCTGCGACTGGTGCGCCAGCTGCGCTTCGACCTGGGCATAGGCGTGCGTCGTGCGCTGGGCCAGCGAATGCACCTGCATCAGCGTGCCGGTGAGGCCGGCCAGCGCTTCCAGCTGGCGCAGGTCGTCCACGCTGTAGGCGCGGCCGGCGACTTCGTAGCGGCCGAAGCACACGCCGTCGGCGCGCACTTCCTGCAGCAGCGCCCCCTCCACCATGTGCGGATGCAGGACGCCTTCCGGGATGTATGCGCAGTGCGGGCTCGCGAGCAGCGCGCCGGCGATGCGTCCCAGCTCGGCCCACAGGTCGTCCCCACGGAGTTTCAACACGGCGTCGCAGACGGCAGCGCTGCCGCCCGCGAAATCGATCGGCGCAGCGGCTGGCATCCTAGACATTGCGGGCTACCTGGATGGCCCAGTGATAGGCGTGCAACTGGCTCTGCCACCAGTCCGGCCCGTCGACGCCCGCTGCCTCCAGCGTCTCCGGATCCGGCCGCCCCGCTTCGGCGAGCCGCAACCGTTGGCCCAGTTGCCCTTCACGCCGCAGCAGGGCCGCTTCGACGTGCCCGGGCAGGTTCAGGTCCTGCACGATCTCCGCCATCGGAATCTGGAACAGGCGATCCAGCAGCGAGAACACGCCGGCCATGAAGGCGAGGTCCTGCTCGTCGCGGTCGCCGCCGTCGCGCTTGCACAGCGACTCCAGCGCGGCGCCGCGCAATGCGGCCACCGGCAACATCAGGTTCGGCGGGCTGTCCGGATGCTGGCGCGCGTACAGCAGCAGTTGCAGCCAGCGTTGCAGCTGGCGCCGGCCCAGGCGGCTGATCGCCTGGCCAAAGCTCGTGATCTGGGTACCGACCGAGAACGCGGCGGAGTTCACCAGTTTCAAAAGGTGATAAGACAGCGCCGGATCCGCTTTCAGCTGCGCTTCCAGTTCGCGCGAGTCGGCGTCGCGCGCCAGCAGCGCGAGCATCGTCAGCATGCGCCGGCGCGACGTGCCGTCGTCGCCTTCGGCCACGCTGCCTTCCAGCGCGTAGTCGCCGCTGAACCAGGAAAAGCCCGCGTTCTCGCAGGCGCGATACGCGTCCGCGTCGTCGACGTTGTAGGCGAGGTGCGGTCCGAACAACGTCGGCAGCGCGCCGGCGCGCGGCAGCGCCGTGCGGCCATCGCGCGCCACGGTGC
>NZ_JBKYMO010000458.1:0-4359 GCF_047302915.1 Massilia sp. CT11-108
ACCCGACCGGGCAGCGCCACGGCAAGGGTCGCAAGCGCGGCGACCGCGCCACCCAGGCGCGTGGACGGACGCGGGCACGGGCCTTCATGACGCACGCGGATGTTCGTGTTGTCGTTCCATTTCATGGCTTTCCCCTTTCATTGGTCAAGTAATCCCTGCTCGCGGATGAAGCAAACGACGGTGTCCACGCCCTCGCCCGTACGCAGGTTCGTGAACACGAACGGCCGCGCCCCGCGCTGGCGCCGTGCGTCGCGCGCCATCACGTCCAGGTCGGCGCCCACGTGCGGCGCGAGGTCCGTCTTGTTGATGATGAGGAGGTCGGAGCGCGTGATGCCCGGCCCGCCCTTGCGCGGGATCTTTTCGCCGCCCGCCACGTCGATGACGTACAGGGTGAGGTCCGACAGCTCGGGGCTGAACGTGGCCGCGAGGTTGTCGCCGCCGGATTCCACCAGCACCAGTTCCAGTGCCGGAAAGTCGGCCTGCAGCCGCGCGATGGCTTCCAGGTTGATCGACGCATCCTCGCGGATCGCCGTGTGCGGGCACCCGCCCGTCTCCACGCCCATCAGCCGCTCGGGCGGCAGCGCATGCGCGCGCAGCAGGATCTCCATGTCTTCGCGCGTGTAGATGTCGTTGGTGATCACGGCCATGTCGTAGCGGTCGCGCATGCGCCGGCACAGCATCTCGCACAGCGCCGTCTTGCCGGAACCGACCGGACCGCCGATGCCCACCCGCAGGGGATTCGATGTCATTGCTTTACCTCTTTCAGGAACGGTACAACCGCCCATGCTGCACCTCGTGCCGCATCGACAGCATGGACAGGCCGGGCGACCAGTTCGACAGGTCCGCATCGGGCAAGGCGCGAGCGGTGGCGGCCGCGCGTTCGAGATCGGGCCGCAGCGACAGCAGCAGCCGCTGCCCCGCCACCTGCCCCAGCGGCACCGACTTCACGCACACGAGCACCTGGTTCTCGGCCCACGCGAACAGCAGCGCCAGCAGCGCCTCCTCGTGCGGGATGTCGAGCGCGTCGACGGCGCATGCATAGGCCGCCGGCAGCGTCACCTCGTCGCCCAGCAGGCTCACGTCGGCGACGCCCAGCTCCGCGATCAGCCGCGTGAGCGAATAGCCCATCTGGACGGTCTCCGCGCGCGACTCGGCCGTGTCGCGCGACGCGAGGAAGCAGGCGCTCCACTCGTCGACGCCGGCGGCATCGCGCGCGGCGAACGCGTTCAACAAACGCCACAGCAGCGGCGCGTCCCAGCGCGCCAGCACCTGGTCGAGATAGCGCACGAGCCACGCATGCGCGCTCACCGCATCGTGCACGCGGCCTTCCTCGATGGCAGTCTCCAGGCCCTGCGAATAGCTGTAGCCGCCGATCGGCAGCGCCGGGCTCGCGAACTGCAGCAGGTGCAGCAGGCTCGCGGCGTTCATAGGTCCGCCGGCCGGTGGATCTTTTGCCGCAGCGGCACGGGCGCCAGCAGGCCGCCGCCGTGGTCGTGATGGCCGTGACCGTGGCCGCCCGCATACGCGCCCGCTTCCGGTTCGAACTTCGCCAGCTCTTCCTCGACGTGCGCGCCCAGGCCCGCCACCATGTCCTTCAGCACCGGATCGACGCGGATGCGCAGCCAGCCCGTCCCGACCTGCGTCTGCGCGTGGCGGTTCCCGAGGTGGAAGGCGCAGCGCGCGAGCAGCGTCGGGTTCGCGCAGCGCACGAGATAGGTCGGCTCCGCCGCGGCGACGACCCGCACGACGCGCCCATCTTCCCCCGTCAGCAGGTCGCCGTCGCGCAGCACGGTGCCGCGCACCAGGAACAGCGCGACTTCCTCGCCGGACGCGAGCCGCGCGCGCTGGCGGCAGCGTTCGCGCTGGTCGTACGGCAACTCGAGCAGGTCGTGGACGGTGTCCGCGTGGGCGATCTTCGTATGCAGTGACATCATGGTGGCTCCCGATGATCAGAACAGGAAATACCGCTGCGCGAGGGGCAGCACCCTGGCCGGCTCGCATACGAGCAGGCGCCCGTCGGCGCGCACCTCGTACGTTTCCGGATCCACTTCCATGTGCGGCGTGGCCCCGTTGTGGACCATGTCGCGCTTGCGCAATCCGCGCGTGCCGCGCACCGGGATCACGGTCTTCGCCAGTCCCAGCTCGCGCGCGATGCCGAGGTCGAATGCCGCCTGCGACACGAACGTGAACGATTTGCGGAGTCCCCCGCCGAATGCACCGAACATCGGGCGATAGTGCACGGGCTGCGGCGTCGGGATCGACGCGTTCGGGTCGCCCATCAGGCTCGCCGCGATCATCCCGCCTTTCAGGATCATCGACGGCTTCACGCCGAAGAACGCGGGCCGCCACAGCACGATGTCGGCGATCTTCCCCGGTTCCAGCGAGCCCACCGCGTGCGACAGGCCGTGCGCGATGGCCGGGTTGATCGTGTACTTGGCCACGTAGCGTTTTACGCGCGCGTTGTCGCTGCGGGACAGATCGCCTTCGAGCGGGCCCCGCTGCACCTTCATCTTGTGCGCCGTCTGCCACGTGCGCATGATGGTCTCGCCCACGCGGCCCATCGCCTGCGAATCCGACGACATCATCGAGATGGCGCCCAGGTCGTGCAGGATGTCTTCGGCGGCGATGGTCTCGCGGCGGATGCGCGATTCCGCGAACGCCACGTCTTCCGCGATGGCGGGGTCGAGGTGGTGGCAGACCATCAGCATGTCGAGGTGCTCGTCCAGCGTGTTGATCGTGTACGGGCGCGTGGGGTTCGTCGACGACGGCAGCACGTTGTCCTGGCCGACCGCGGCGATGATGTCCGGCGCGTGCCCGCCGCCCGCCCCCTCCGTGTGGAACGTGTGGATCGTGCGGCCCTTGAACGCGGCCAGCGTGGACTCCAGGAAGCCGGCCTCGTTCAGCGTGTCGGAGTGCAGCGCGACCTGGATGTCCATGCGCTCGGCGACGGACAGGCAATTGTCGATCGCGGCCGGCGTGCTGCCCCAGTCCTCGTGCAGCTTCAGGCCGACGGCGCCGGCCTCGACCTGTTCTTCGAGGGGCCGCGGCTGGCTCACGTTGCCCTTGCCGAAGAAGCCGAGGTTCATCGGGAACGCGTCGGCCGCCATCAGCATCGAATGGATATGCCACGCGCCCGGCGTGCACGTCGTCGCGGCGGTGCCGACGGCGGGGCCGGTGCCCCCGCCCAGCATCGTCGTGATGCCGGACATCAGGGCCTCGTCGATCTGCTGCGGGCAGATGAAGTGGATGTGCGTGTCGACGCCGCCCGCGGTGACGATCATGCCTTCGCCCGCGATGATTTCCGTCGCGCCGCCGATGGCCATCGTCACGCCGGGCTGGATGTCCGGGTTGCCGGCCTTGCCGATGGCGGCGATCAGGCCATCCTTGATGCCGATGTCGGCCTTGACGATGCCCCAGTGGTCGACGATGACGGCGTTCGTGATCACCGTGTCCATCACGTCCGCGCGCACGCGCTGCGACTGGCCCATGCCGTCGCGGATCACCTTGCCGCCGCCGAATTTCACTTCCTCGCCGTAGATGGCGTAATCCTTTTCGATTTCGATGACGAGCTCCGTGTCGGCGAGGCGGATGCGGTCGCCCGTCGTTGGTCCGTACATGTCGGCATAGGCCTGGCGGGAGATCGTGGCCATTCAGGCGCCTCCATCGAGTGGGCCGCCCATCAGGCCCTGGAAGCCATGCACGATGCGCGCGCCGCTCAACGCCACCAGCTCGACGGTGCGCCGCTGACCCGGCTCGAAGCGCACGGCGGTGCCGGCCGCGATGTTCAGGCGCATGCCGCGCGCCAGCTCGCGCTCGAACTGCAGCGCGTCGTTCGATTCGTAAAAGTGATAATGGGAGCCCACCTGCACGGGACGGTCGCCCGCGTTCGCGACGACGAGCGTCACCGTGGGGCGGCCCGCGTTGATGACGATGTCGCCATTCTCGAGGAAGTATTCGCCGGGGATCATGGGGCGCTCACGGGATTGGGTTGTGGACGGTGACGAGCTTGCTGCCGTCCGGGAACGTGGCTTCGACCTGGATGTCCGGGATCATCTCCGGCACCCCGTCCATCACGTCGGCGCGCGCCAGGATCATGGTGCCCTCGCTCATCAGCTCGGCCACGCTGCGGCCGTCGCGGGCGCCTTCCATGATCGCGGCCGTGATCAGCGCGACGGCTTCCGGGTAGTTCAGCTTCAGGCCGCGCGCGCGGCGGCGTTCGGCCAGCAGCGCGGCCGTGAAGATCAGCAGCTTGTCTTTTTCGCGTGGGGTCAGGTCCATGGCGATCCTTTACGTATTCCAGATGCGCGGCGGCGTGGCCGGCCGGTCCAGCAGGTGCGGCCGCAACGCCGTCCACGCCCC
>NZ_JBKYMO010000459.1:0-4357 GCF_047302915.1 Massilia sp. CT11-108
GGCGCGGCGCTACCGCCTGGAGCGCGTCGTCAGCACGGCCGGTCCGTCGCTGGCGCTGATGGTGCGCGACCAGGACATGGGCGGCGAAGTGCGCTCCGTAAACTCCCTGTCCGGCGGCGAATCGTTCCTCGTGTCGCTGGCACTCGCGCTGGGCCTCGCCTCGCTGTCGTCGAACCGCGTCAAGGTGGAATCGCTGTTCATCGACGAAGGATTCGGCAGCCTGGACAGCGATACGCTGGGCGTCGCGATGGATGCGCTGGACGCGCTGCAGTCGCTGGGCCGCAAAGTCGGCGTCATCTCGCACGTGCAGGAGATGACGGAACGCATCGCCACCAAGGTGTTCGTCCGGCCGGCCGGCGCGGGCAGCAGTGCCGTGACCGTGCAGTGCTAAAATGCGCCCCTTCCATTGATTCATCGCTCACTTTCATCATGAACAAACCCGCCCGTTTCCTGACCTTCAAGTGCGCCAAATGCGCCAAGCCGGTCAAGGTCACCCTGCAGAAAGTGTCCGCCTGCTCGCATATCCAGCCCTACCAGGGCATTTGCGAATGCGGCGAAATCAAGCGCCACGCGACCGGCAATCCGGACGCCGTGAAATCCTTCGTCGAGTCGAACGAACTCCACTGGCACCACCACCACTGATCGGACGCGGCGATGACGACTCCCGACGGCGCGGCGCGCATCCACTGGATCGAACACGGCGAGGAACGCTCGGCGCGCTGGCGCTCGGAAAGCGGCTGGCCGGCGCCGCGGAAGGTCGTGCTCGCGGACGACACGATGAGCGCCGATGCGGCCTGGCGCCACGCGCTGGACGGCACGGCGCTGCTGTGGCGCGGCGACTTCCAGAACGCACGCCAGCTGCTGCAGGCACTCGTGCGCCGCGTCGACCATAAAGGTTCGCGCGCCAAACGCGCCAGGGCCGGCAAGGCGCCGGCGACGCTCACCGAACAATTCCACCGCCACCGCCTCGCGCAACTGCAGCGCGCACGCACGCTGGCCATGCTGCTGATGCCGTTCGACGCGGACCACGGCATCCCGCTGCGCCGCGCGCCCGACGTCCGCGAAGCATGCACGGAAGCCTACGGTGGGGCGACGGAACCGTACGTTGCTTCGCTGCGCGAACTGCTGGGCGTCATCGGCGCGCACGAGTGGCGCCGCAAGGGCGTGTTCATTCCCGCCCTCGACGAGCGCATCCACCCGTGGTACGGCGTGTTCTCGCCCGTGCGGGGCGAATATGTCGAGCTCGTCGCGCAGGCACCGTTGCCTGCCGGCGCGAAACTCGCGTTCGACATCGGTGCCGGTACGGGCGTGCTGTCGGCCGTGCTCGCGCATCGCGGCATGCAGGGCGTGCTCGCCACCGACGTGGACGAGCGCGCGCTCGGTTGTGCCCGTGCCAACGTCGAGCGCCTGGGTCTCGCCGGCCAGGTCGAGATCGTGCGCGCCGACCTGTATCCCGAGGGCCGCGCCGACCTCGTCGTCTGCAATCCGCCCTGGCTGCCGGGCAAGCCGAGCTCCGCCATCGAATACGCCGTCTACGATCCCGACAGCCGCATGCTGAAAGGTTTCCTCGCGGGATTGAAAGAGCACCTGCGCGACGGCGGCGAAGGCTGGCTCATCCTGTCCGACCTGGCCGAGCACCTGGGCCTGCGGTCGCGCGATCAATTGCTCGGCTGGATCGCCGAGGCGGGGCTGGACGTCGCCGGCCGCCACGACATCCGCCCCACGCACCCGAAGGCCAGCGATCCCGACGATCCGCTGGCCGCGGCACGCATGGCCGAGGTGACGTCGCTGTGGCGCCTGCGGGTGGCCAGCTAATGAATCGACAACCCGATTTGCGCTCCGGCGCCGATCGGGTTAAAATAGCGTTCTCAGACGCGGGGTGGAGCAGTCTGGCAGCTCGTCGGGCTCATAACCCGAAGGTCACAGGTTCAAATCCTGTCCCCGCAACCAAATTCCGTAACAACAAGCCCGACTCTCGTAGCCGGGCTTTTGTTTTCTGGGCCAGCGCAGCGCATGAGAGACAAGAAAGACAACGCGACCTTCGACCTGCCCGGCTTCGAGCCGGCGCCACATGACGATGACGCCGCGGCTCTTTCTTCGTCTCCGTCCGCAGTTCCGGCGGCAGCCAAGCGTCCCCGGGCGCGCCGCACGGCACAGAAACAGGAACAGCTGATGCTGATGAACCTGGCAGAAACGGATGCGACCGGCCTGCCGGTCTGGAAACACGATCCCGATCTGGACCTTACCGGCTTGCCTGTCTGGAAGCCGGCACCCTGAAGCACGCGACATGAACGCCGGTTCGTCGCGCCAACGAAACGCCGCCACCATGTCCGACACCGCCTTTTCTTCCCTGCAGCTCGCAGCCCCCTTCCTCGCCAATCTCGACCAGCTCGGCTACAAGGACATGACGCCCGTGCAGGCGGCCACCTTGCCGCTCGCACTCGCAGGCCGCGACCTCATCGCGCAGGCCAAGACGGGCAGCGGCAAGACGGCCGCGTTCGGCATTGGCATGCTGCTGAAGCTGAACCCGACCCTGTTCGCCGTGCAGGGCCTCGTCATGTGCCCCACGCGCGAGCTGGCCGACCAGGTGGCGAACGAGCTCCGCCGCCTGGCGCGGGGCATCGGCAACGTCAAGGTCGTCGTGCTGACGGGCGGCATCTCGATGCGTCCGCAGATCGCGTCACTCCAGTTCGGCGCGCACATCGTCGTCGGCACGCCGGGCCGCATCCGCGACCACCTGCAGCGCCGCACGCTCGACCTTGCACGCCTGCGCACCCTCGTGCTGGACGAGGCCGACCGCATGACGGACATGGGGTTCTACGACGAGATCGCGGCCATCGTGCGCGAATGCCCCGCGCATCGCCAGACCCTGCTGTTCTCCGCGACGTATCCTGACGACATCCGCGCCGCCACCGCGCGCTTCCTGCGCGATCCGCTCGAGGTCGCCGTCGACACCGCGCACGCGCCGGCCCGCATCGAACAGCGTTTCTACGAGATCGGCTTCGACGGCCGCGTGGATGCCGTCGCGCGGCTGCTGCGCCATTACCGCCCCGCGTCCGCGATCGCATTCTGCAACACGAAGGCGCGCTGCCGCGAAGTCGCGGACGCCCTGCGCGAACAAGGCTTTTCCGCGCTCGCGCTGTACGGCGAGCTGGAACAGCGCGAGCGCGACGAGACGCTCGTGCGCTTCGCCAACCGCAGCTGCGCGGTGCTCGTCGCCACCGACGTGGCCGCGCGCGGCATCGACATCGCGGGGCTGGAAGCCGTCATCAACGTCGACGTGTCCAAGGATCCGGAAGTGCACGTGCACCGCGTCGGCCGCACGGGACGCGCAGGTGCGAACGGCGTCGCGCTGTCGCTGTGCGCGCCGAACGAAAAGCGCTGGGTCAAGCTGATCGAGGACGCGCAGGGCTTCACGGCCGAGTGGCATGCGCTCGACGAACTGGCCGACGACGACGGCGCGGTGGATCCGGCACCGATGATCACGCTGTGCGTATCCGGCGGCAAGAAAGAGAAGCTGCGTCCGGGCGACCTGCTGGGTGCCCTCACCGGCGACGCGGGCCTCACGAAAGAACAGGTCGGCAAGATCGCCATCTTCGAATTCGTCAGCTACGTCGCGCTCGACCGCCGGGTCGCGCAGCAGGCGTTCGACCGGCTGAACAGCGGCAATCCGCTGGGACCGGAATTCGGCACCATCAAGGGCCGTAACTTCAAGATGCGTTTCATCGACGACTGATAGTCGACAGGCCGCGCTTGTAACAGTTGTAACAGGCGCGCACGGTTGAGTTGTACTCGGGCACCGGTGCTACAAATCTGGCATGATTTTGCCAAGCCCATGCCTTAGCAAAATGACCAGCCTAACTACCATCGGACCGGAGCAGCAGCACCTCGAAGGCCGCACCGTCAGGGACATCGTCGAGTACAGTCCCGAACAGGTCAACGAAGTCTGGTGCCGCAAGATCCTACGCCAGATCCTGCAGTCGCTCGAACTGCAGTACGCGATGCACATGCCGCATCGCGCCATCACGCCCGACACGATCGTGTTCCACGAGAATGGCGAGCCGCTGCTGATTCCCACCGACTTCGGCCCGCCGGACGCGCAGGAGGCCGATGACCTGAACGCCCTGGCACGCATCATCCATTACGCCATCACGCGCGAGCTCGCCCCCACGGGCCCACTGGCCGGCCGGGCCGAGGGCTACAGCGATTCGCTCGTGAATGCCGTCGACCGCTGCATGGATCCCGACCCGGCGCGCCGCCCCCAGAGCATCGAACAGCTGCGCGACCTGCTCGGCATCGTGCCCCGGGGGGGGGGGGGGGGGGGGGGGGGGGGGGGGGGGGGGGGGGGGGGGGGGGG
>NZ_JBKYMO010000460.1:0-4353 GCF_047302915.1 Massilia sp. CT11-108
CGTTGCGGTTCGTGGTCGAATCGATCAGCGTTGCGATGGTCGGAACGTTCGGGATGAGGTCGCTCTCGTCGACCAGGTTCAGCGCAGTGCTGTCCGTCGTCTCGGTGACCTGGTAACCCGGCTTGCCGTCCTGCGTGACGTAGTTGATGGCGAACTTCACCTGTCCCGGCTGCGTGCCCTGGGGCAGGGTCGCGGTGGCGGTGTAGGTGAGGTTGTCCGTCGTGTCGAGCGCGGCGGGCAGGCCGTCGATTGTCACCGCCACGTTGCTGATCGCTTCCTTGGCCGTGAAGCTCAGTTTCACGGTATTGCCGGGCACGATACGGTTACGCAGCGCCTGCGCCGAGCTGATCGACGCCGTGGCGATCTTGTTGGTCGACGCCGTCGCACCGTACAGGCGCAATTCGGTCATGTTGCCGAACCAGGCGCCGGCGTTGGTCATGCGAACATAGCGGTATGGCGTCGTGTCGGTGATCTTCAGCGACTGCCAATCCATCGTGTTCGCCGCGGCGGTCGAGATCGTCGTCCACGTCGTATTGTCATTGGAACCTTGTACCAGGGTGCCGGCGATGCGGCCCGAGTACCGGTCCTGCAGGCCGATGACATCGACCCGCGACAGTGCCACGGTGCCACCGCCCCGGAAATCGAACTCGACCCAGCCATTGTTGCCGCTGCCGTTGAGGCGGTAGTCGGTACCCGTCGTCAGGTTATCGTCGAACAGACGGTTGACGTTCGTGACCACATCGGTCGCGTTGCGGCCGTTGGAATCCGTCACGGTCGCGATGTCGAGCAGGTTGCCGATGTAATCCTTCTGGTCGGCGATGAACAGGGTCGACGAATCGGTCGTGAACAGCACGGGTTCGGCGGCGGTGCCGTCGGCGGTGTTGTAGTTGAGCAGGAACTTCACCGGGCCCGGTGCCGTCGTGGCCTTGACGACCGTCGTCGCCGTCCAGTTCAGGTTGTCCGTGGTGGTGACGGTGGCCGGCTCGCCCTGGATCATGGCGCTCACGTTGTTGATCGGCTCGGTCGACTGGAACGACACCTTGATCGTGTTGCCGGGCACGACCCGGTTCCTCAGCGCCTGGTCGGAACCCAGCGACACACCGGCCAGCTTGTTGACCGTTTCATAGCGGGTGCCGAAGATCCGGAATTCGGTCATCTCGAGGATGTTGTATGACCACAGCAGATCGATCATGGAGATCTTGAAGAAGCGGTAGCGCTGGGTGCGGAACTCGTCCGCCACATTCAGCGTCTGCATCTCCTCGACCATGCGCGTCTCGTCGGGCGTGATCCGCGTCCAGTTCACGAGGTCGTTGGATGCGAAGACGGTCGTGCCGCCGATCCGTTCCGGGAAGCTGCCGGGCGGCTGGAACTGGAACGCGGTCGCCGCCACCTTGAAGCTGGGGCCGAAGTCTATCGTCTGCGTGCGATTGCTGTCCGTGGCCGTGCCGAACGGGATGTTGGTGCCGTCGGTGTTGTCGATCCCGTTGGCGGCAAAGCCGCCGAAGTTCGTCACCAGGTTCGTCTTGAAGAACAGATTGGGGTAATTGATGCTGCCGTCCGGTAGCAGCGGGGTCAGTTCCTGCAGGCCCGAGACCGCGGTGCGCAATGCCGCCAGCTTCTGGAAGTAGGTGTCGTCGGTGCCCGAGCCGATCGTGGCTTGCATGTCCGCGTAGACGCCATCGTAGGCCGCCTTCGTCGACGTGACGTACAGCGTGTCCGGCTTGACCGCCGCCGTCACGGCCGTCACCACCGCCTGCCGGTCGGCACCCACGACGACGATCACGCGCTTCGTGGTCACCGTGGTCCCGTCCGAGGCCTCGACGATGAGCGTGTACGTGCCGGCCTGCGTCGGCTTCCACGAGAATGCGCCCGTGCTGGTGTCGAACGATGCGCCCTGCGGCAGGTTGTCGATGTTGTAGGTCACGACGTCGCCCGCGGCCGGGTCGGTGGCGGACAGGTCGAGCGTCACCGGGATGGTGGCGCCGGCATACGTGTACGCGGTCGTGTCGCCGTTGCCGGACTTGAAGGCCGGCGGGCTCAGCAGGGTGCTGGACTGGATATTGATGTGGTCGACGTCGACCGTGGTACCGTTGCCGGTGACGGTGAGCGTCAGGAAGTCGGGCATGTTGAACGGCACCACCACGTAGCGCCACTGGCCCCGCGTGTTCGGCAACGTGATCGACGTGCCGTTGAGGTCCATCGTCGCCTGGCCGTTGGTACGCACGCGCAACCCGATCGACGTGGTGGGCCAGCCGTACGTGTACACGGCGTAGCGCGTGCCTTCCGGTGTGGCCGTGGTGCGCACGAAACCGGTCGAGCCTTCGGTCTGCGCCACTGAATTGCCGTCGTACGCCGTGAACCGGTCTTCCACTTCGCGATAGGGATCGACGATGGGGATGCCCAGGTATTTGCTGCCTTCCGCTTCGGCGGCCTTGGGAATCGTCAGCCAGAAGTCGCCGCCGCCGTCGGTGCCATCCCAGTTGTAGGCCTTGCGCTTGGCGAAGATCGTCGTGTAGTTCGGGACGAGGTGTTCCACATCGAGACCGCGCACGTATTTGTAGTAGTAGAAGGCTTCCCAGGTGTTCTGGGAGAGCCGGCCGCGATACGCCGCCGACACGCCGTCGTACATCGCGCGGATGCTGCCGTCCGGGTTGACGCTCATGGCGACAGGCACCCACGGGATGTCGTAGCCGACCATGTACGTGCCCCACAGCTCATGGACAGCCAGCAGGCGGTCATCCATGAACTCGTACGGGCCGACGGCGTTGGATGCCGTCGACGGCGTGCCCGCCACGGGATCGACCTTGGTACCCTGCGCCAGCATCAGGCGCGCGAGGATTTCCGAGTTCGTGAGGTCGCCCGCGCCGTGCGCCTGGTCGCGGCCCATTTCGACGTGCTGGATCTGCGGCGGAATCGCTTCGCCGGTGGCGTCGTTTTTCGTCACCGTCCGGAACAATTGCTTGATCGATCCGGTCCATGCAGGGTCGGGGGCATCCTTGTTGACCATGAACCACTCGACGGCCTGGTTGTACCCGTCCCGGTCGCCCATGAAGATGGAACCCGACATCTTGGCGATCGTCGTGTACAGGTGCTGGTTCATGAAGCGGCAGTTACAGTTGTCGAAGGTCTCGATCACCGGCGTGATCAGGTTCCTCGAAAAGTTGACCGTGTCGTCGTCCGTCCATGCGAGCGCAGGCGTCTGCGTGCTGGTGGCGCGCAGGATTTCGGCCGCGGTCGTCATCCGCTGCAGTGGAATGCCGGTATGAATGTGCGAATCCGTGTAATACGCGTATTGGGCGGGATCCATCTGCGAATACAGGCGGATGATGTGCATGGCGTTGCTGCGATAGGTGTCGTCGCCGGTCACGAGATACAGGACGGCCTGGGTATACACGGTACCCGCATCCGCGATGAAGTTGCCTTCCAGCCCTTGCGACGTCAGGCCGTAAAACGCCGGCTTGGTGGGATCATTGCCGTTCATGTTCCTGATCCGCGGCGTACGCGAGGCGGAGGCCGAACCGAGCATCATGTTGAAATGCGTGTACCACGGCTCCTTCTTCGCCAGGATCTGGGCCCGTGCGTTCTCCAGCATCTCCTTGGTCAGCCCGACCCCGGGATGCTTGAAGCCGTTCGCGTCGATCGTTTTCGTGATCACCGGCTGGTAGCTGGTCACCAGCGTATCGATCGGATCCGCCATCGCGACCTGGCCCGGTAAAGGTACCAGCGTCGTCGCGATGCCGACTGAAAATGCCATGGCGACGATGCGCCTCAGCGCATTGTCGAATCTATTTGTTCTCATGTCTGTCCCCCCATTTTTAACCTCTTCGTATTTAGGTTACCGATAACATCTTTGACCGGAGGCGGACCGGAAAAGCAGGGCGTGGCAGCGCCGACTGCATACCCGAACCGGGCTCCAGGGGTTTTTAATAAATGAAGTACTTCTTGGTCACAGCTGTATCGACGGTTGTGCCAGTCCCGTCCCGTGCTGGATGGTGATCGCGCTGCCGCCCCGCACTGGATGGGATTGTACGTTATCGATACCATAAAATTGTAGACCTAATTTCAACAGGTGCGTTCATATTTTTCGCCGCGCTGGACAATGAAAAAACCCCAAAAGCCGGACGGAGGCTTTTGGGGTTCGGTGACGAAGTCAGGACGGATCAGAGCCGGCGCGCTCCTTGCCGGCGCCAGGCGACCAGCGCCAGCATGGCAACCAGCATCAGCGCCGCCGTCGACGGTTCCGGAACCTTCGTCACGCTGCTGACCGGGGTCGAGTGCGCCGCCACGAGGACCTGTTCGCCGACCGGAGCGAACGGCTGCAGGAACAGGTTGCCCAGGTCGCCGTCGGCGCCC
>NZ_JBKYMO010000461.1:0-4351 GCF_047302915.1 Massilia sp. CT11-108
GCGATGATGCCGGCCAGCACGTCGCCCGAACCGGACGTGGCGAGCCCGACGTTGCCGCCTTCGTGCTGCCATCGTTCGCCGCCCGGCGCCGCGATCACGGTGCGCGCGCCCTTCAGCGCGACGACGGCGTTCCAGTGTTGGGCCGCTTCGATGGCATGGCGGTCCGGTGCCGCGCCGATCTCGTCTTTCGCGATGCCCGTCAGGTGGGCCATCTCGCCCGCATGCGGCGTCAACAGGACCGGCACGTTGAAGCGGAAGGGTGGGTTGCCCATGGGCGGATGCAACACCGCGCCCATCGCCTCGGCGTCGAGCAACACGTTCGTGTCGGTGCCGTCGAGACGCGGCAGCAGCGCGTGCACGAGGCGGGCCGTCGCGACCTCGTCCCGCATGCCGGGGCCGATGAGGATGGCGCTGATCTTGTCCGCCAGCGGATCGAGCGCGGCCACGGCTTCGACCGTAAAGCCGCCGGCATCGTTTTCCGCCAGCCCCAGCACGCGCGATTCCGGAATAGCGAGCGCTACCAACTGGGCCACGCTGCGGCCGGTGGCAATGGTCAGCTTGCCGGCGCCGGCGCGCAGGGCTGCCGTCGCGGCCAGGATCACGGGGCCCGGCATCTCGCGCGAGCCGCCGAGGACGAGCACGTGGCCGCGGTCTTCCTTGTCGGCGTCGTTCGAGGGCACGGGCAGCGGCCAGCTGCGCAGCAGGCTCGTATCGACGTCGCGCGGGCGGGCATGGGTGTGCAGCGTCATGAAAGGACCTCAGGCCTTGGCGGCGGTGGGCTGGTCTTTGGCGACCGTGACCGGCGTGCCGGTGGCTTCGAGCGGGGCGACGAAATTGACCAGGCGGACGGCCAGCTTGCCGCGCTTGCCCAGCGTGGGATCGAACGCGTACGACGTGACGGAGCAGTTCGGCACGTCGCCGGCGCGGTCCTGCTCGAGGATCGTGGCCTCGTCCATCCGCTCGATCAGGTAGCGGAAGCAATTGACGATGACCTGGTGCGCGACGATCAGCACGCGCTCGCGCGGGTACTCGCGCGTGATGGTGTCGAGGACGCTGCGCAGGCGCAGGATGACGTCGCACCAGCTCTCGCCACCCGGCGGGCGGAAATAGAACTTGCCGACGTGGTGGCGTTGCTCATGCAGCTCGGGATATTTCTCGGCAATACCGCGCACCGTCAGGCGGTCGAGGATGCCGAACTCTTTTTCGCGCAGGCGTTCGTCGGCGTGGACGGCCAGCAACTCGTCGCGGTTCAGGCGCTGCATCAGGATATTGGCGGTCTCGGCGGCGCGCACGTACGGCGAATGCAGCACGACGTTCGGCTGGCTGCCGGGCGGCAGCGCGGCGAACCAGCCCGACAGGGCCTGCGACTGGCGCACGCCCAGCTCGGACAGGGGCACGTCGACGTCGCGCCCGGCGATGTCGATGAGCAGGCCCGCCGCCGCTTCGGCGGCATCGCGCGCGACATTGCCGGCGCTTTGCCCGTGCCTGACGAGCCAGATTTCCTGTGGCCACTTTTGATCCATCATCCGACCGTTTGTGATTTTGACATGACGCGATCATAGACGGATTCGGCGGGATTTCCGCGCACGATTCCGGACGAAAACGTGTGCCAAAACGACGTGTAGGCGGGCTCTTACGTGGACAGGAGAAAGGTTTGCACCACCTTTACGCCACTTGCTCCTCGCTGTCGAGGTTGACCTCGGCGTCGCTGTCGAACACGGCCATGTCGGTCTGGCCGAGCACGCGGCTGGCGAACGTGCCGGCCGTGATGGACCCGCTGACGTTGAGGGCGGTACGGCCCATGTCGATCAGCGGCTCGATGGAAATCAGCAGGCCCGCCAGCGCGACCGGCAGGTTCAGCGCCGACAGCACGATGAGGGCGGCGAACGTGGCGCCGCCGCCCACGCCGGCCACGCCGACGGAACCGATGGTGACGATGCCGACCAGGGGCAACAGGAAGCTGCTCGTGAACGGATCGATGCCGACGGTGGGCGCGATCATGACCGCGAGCATCGCCGGATAGATGCCGGCGCAGCCGTTCTGGCCCATCATCGAGCCGAACGACGCGGCGAAGTTGGCGATGCCTTCCGGCGTGCCGAGGCGCGCGGTCTGCGTCTGCACGCTCATCGGGATCGAACCGGCCGACGTGCGCGACGTGAAAGCGAAGGCGAGCACGGGGAAGATCTTCTTCACGTAGCGGCCCGGGTTCAGGCCCACGGCCGCGATGATCAGCAGGTGCACCCCGAACATCAGGATCAGCGCGCTGTACGATGCCGCCACGAAGCCGATCAGCTTCAGGATGTCCTGCACGCTGGAGCTCGCCAGCACCTGCGTGATCAGGGCGAACACGCCGAACGGGGTCAGGCGCAGCACGAGCGTCACCATGCGCATCACGATCACGTGGGCGATGTGGACGAACTCGCTGAACTTTTCGAATACGTCCGGCTTCTTGGCGGCAATGCCCGTGGCGGACACACCGATGAAGATCGAGAACAGCACGACGGCAATCGTCGACGTCTTGCGCGCGCCCGTCATGTCGAGGAAGGGATTCTCGGGAATGAACGACAGGATCATGGTCGGCAGCGACACGTCCTGCGCCGTCGCCAGCTTGCCTTCTAGATAGTGGCCGCGCGCGACTTCGGCCGCGCTCGACGTCAGGCCGACGGCGGACAGGCCGTACAGCTTGGCCATCAGGATGCCGATCGAGGCGGCGATGGCCGTCGTGACCATCAGCGTGCCGAGCGTCAGCGCACTGATCTTGCCGAGCGACGACGCATCGCGCAGCTTGAGGATGGCCTGGATGATGGAGACCATGATCAGCGGCATGATAATCATCTGCAGCAGCTTGACATAGCCCGTGCCGACGATGTCGAGGTACGCATTCGTCTGTGCAATAACCGGTGAACCGTTGCCGTAGAACGCCTGGAACGCCGCGCCGAGGACGATGCCCAGGCCGAGGCCCGTGAACACGCGTTTCGTGAAAGACAGGTGGCGTTGCTGCATGATGTACAGCAGGCCGCACGCGGCCAGGGCGATGGCCAGGTTCAGGATCAGGGGAAGACTCATGGTCTTATATGCGTACAGGAAATATAAGATCCGCATTCTATATCCAATCATGCACGTTTGCATGACGCTCACGATGCGTTGCAATTGTTAAACGTTGTTGACACTGCAAGCCGAGTTTGCAACACTCAGCCGTCGTCCGTCCGCCATCTCCCGGGAGAAACCATGGCCGTCCTGCGCCGCCTGCTGTGCTTCGTCTTGTTGTGCTGCTGGTCCGGCGCGTGGGCGCAGACCGCTGTCTCCGGTTTTTCTCCCGAAGGGCAGGTGCGGCGCGTGCGCCAGGCCGTGGCACGTTTTTCGCAGCCGATGGTCGCGTTCGGCGATTTGCGCGCCGAGACGCCGTTCGACGTTGCGTGCGCCGTGCCGGGCAGCGGCCGCTGGGTCGATGCGCAGACGTGGAGCTATGACTTCGAACGCGACCTGCCGGGTGCCACGAGCTGCCGTTTCACGCTGAAACCCAACGTGCGCGACCTGGCCGGCCAGCCGCTGGCGGGGCCACAGGCATTCACGGTTGCCTCGGGCGGCCCGGCCGTGCTGGAGACGCTGGCGCACGAAGGTGCGTCCGGCATCGACGAGAAACAGGCCTTCGTGCTCGCGCTGTCCGCGCCCGCGTCGGCCGACAGCATCCTGAAACAGGCGTGGTGCCGCGCGGACGGCGCCAGCGACAAGATCGGCGTGACCCTGGTGCAGGGCGAGCAGCGCGCACAGGTGCTGGCTACGTCCCGCTGGTTCGTGCGGCAAATCGTCGCCGAGGACCGCGGCAAGGAAGACATCGGACCGTACCCGGACGCGCAGCTGCGCGCCGACGACAAGGCCGGCCGCCTGGCCCGCATCGTCGTGCTGCAATGCCGTCGCACGTTGCCGTCGAATGCGGACGTGGCGCTCGTCTGGGGCGCCGGCGTGGCTGCGCCGAACGGCATCGCGACGGCCGAGGACCAGACGCTCTCGTTCAAGACGCGCGCCGATTTCACGGCCCGCTTCAACTGCGAGAAAGTCAACGCGCGGTCCCAGTGCATTCCGTTCCAGCCGATGCGCGTGGAATTCAGCGCGCCCGTGCGCGCGGCCGACGCGGCCAGGGTCTACCTGGAAGGGCCCGGCGGCAAGCGCTGGCCGGCGCGCATCGACAAGGAAGGCGGGCAGACGCCGGGGTTCGTGGACCAGGCCAGCGTGCCGGGGCCGTTCCCGGAACAGGCAAGATTCACGCTGCACCTGCCGGCCGAGCGGTTTCGGGAGCGTGAAGCGCTGCAGCGCGTCCGGCCTGGCGCCCTTGAAGATCGACACCTTCAGC
>NZ_JBKYMO010000462.1:0-4349 GCF_047302915.1 Massilia sp. CT11-108
GCTGGCCGGCATCGTTCAGCAGTTGCGCGACGCGCGCTGGCCCCGCTGCGCGACGAGGGCGTGCTGATCCTCGGCAGCGGCCTGTCGTTCCACAACCTGCGCCAGTTCGGCCCGGGCGGCGCGCTGGCGTCGAACGCGTTCGATACGTGGCTGCAGCACGTGCTGCTGGAATTATCGCCCGCGGACCGCGAGCAGGCGCTGCTGCACTGGAGCGAGGCGCCGTATGCGCGCATGGCGCATCCGCGCGAGGATCACCTCGTGCCGCTATGGGTGGCGCTGGGCGCGGCCGAGCAGGAGGCGGCCGCGTGCGTGTATCACGAGGAGAGTTTCTTTGGGGCGTTGACGGTGTCGAGTTTCAGGTTTGGCGGGGCGAACGCCGCATGATGGTGCCCGGAGCCGGCGTCGAACCGGCACCGGTTGCCAGCACTCGATTTTAAGAACGCAAGTCGATCTTCATTAACGTATTTCGTTCCTCCCTCACGACCTGGCAGACGAAAGGTGACCTGATGGCTTCATTACTTGAGCAGTTCGCCAAGGAGGAGGCGACACCTTATGTTCGCGGGCTTATTCTGGAAGCGGTACGTGAGCGCGAATCAAATCCCGCGCGGGAGCAAACTTATTTCAATTTCAACCGCTTTGATATTACCCTTGATTTCGTCAGCGATACCGTCCTGATCGAAGACGAGCTGAATTTCGATCCTGGAGCCAACGAGGCCCGGCTTTCACTCACTGAGTTTATGCGCTACTTGTCGTCCGAGCCAGCGCCGCGCAGTGAATAGCTTGCCCCTCGTCACCAGCGATTGTCCCAGGTCGAAAGCCGCCCCACTCATCTTTTTGTCAGGCGCCCTAACAAGGTGTAGACGATTTTGTCTACACTCACTAAGACCCGCGCTTCCCGCGCGCCGCCTCTTCCGCCTTGCGCGCCGCCTTCTCGGCCGCGATGCGCGCCTTTTCTTCCATCTCGATGCGGTGACGCTCCAGCGCCTCGGCGCGGGTCTGCGGGGTTTCCAGGCTGATGCGGCCCAGCGCGCCCTGGCGGTAATCCTGCAGCAGCACGTGGGCCGCCTTTTCGTAGTCGTAGTCGCCGCCGCGCACGCGGAACGCGCGGCGCTGGGCGACGCCTTCGATCACGCCGAAGCCGTCCAGCCCGTCCGTCTTGATGCCGTAGCGCGCCGTCAACAGTTGCGGATAGCGCTGCAGCAGCAGGCCGCCCAGGTATTCCGCCACTTCTTCCTCGATGACGGCGTTCGTGCCGATCGCGTGGCTGGCGGCCAGCATCAGGCCGTCGCTTTCCATCGCGATCTTCGGCCACAGCATGCCCGGGGTGTCGACCAGCACCGTGAACTTGTCCAGGTAGAGCTTTTGCTGGGACTTCGTGACGGCCGGTTCGTCGCCGACCTTGGCCACGCGCTTTTTCAGCAGCGCGTTCATCAAGGTGGACTTGCCCACGTTCGGGATGCCCATGATCATGATGCGCAGCGGCTTCGTCGGCACGCCGCGGTGCGGGGCCAGCGCCTTGCACAGGTCGGGGATCCGCGCCACGTCCGACGGCTTCTTGGTCGTCATCGGGTACGCGGTCACGCCCTCCTGGGCGTCATACCACGCGGCCCAGGCCGCGGTGGCGGCGGGGTCGGCGAGGTCGGTCTTGTTCAGCACCTTCAGGCAGGGACGCTGGCGGAACTTGCGCAACTCTTCGACCATCGGGTTGCTGCTCGCCTGCGGCAGGCGGGCATCCAGGACCTCGATGACCACATCGGTGTTTTCCATCTGCTCCGCGGCCTGCTTGCGGGCGGCGGCCATGTGGCCCGGGAACCATTGAATCGACATGCTCTACCTTCAAAAATTTGCGTGCAACCGACTATTTTACCCTAGTCCACGCAAATCGACGACAGCCAGGACGGTGCCGCAGGGCCGTCCGGGTCGACTGCCCTCCTGTCGACGGCGCTTCAGTCGAGTTCCGCGAGGGCCTTGACGTGGGCCACGACACTGCGTCCCAGCGCCGACAGCGCGTAGCCGCCCTCGAGGCAGCTGACGATGCGCCCGCCCGCGTACCGGTGGGCGATGTCGGCGACCTGGTGCGTGATCCACGCGTAATCCGCCTCGACGAGGGCCATGCCGCCCATGTCGTCTTCCTTGTGGGCGTCGAAGCCGGCCGAGATGAAGATCATCTGCGGGCGGAACGCGTGCAGCGCGGGCAGCCATTGTTCGGCGACGAGCTTGCGCACGACGTCGCCGCCCGAGTACGCGGGGACCGGGACGTTGACGCAGGTCGGCGTGATCGGTTCCGGCTCCGTGTACGGATAGAACGGATGCTGGAAGAAGCTGGCCATCAATACGCGCGGGTCGTCCTTGAACGACTCCGCCGTGCCGTTGCCGTGGTGGACGTCGAAGTCGACGATGGCGACGCGCTCCAGCCCATGCACGTCGAGCGCGCGGCGCGCGGCGATGGCCACGTTGTTGAAGAGGCAGAAGCCCATGGGCTCCGTCGGCCGCGCGTGATGGCCCGGCGGGCGGACGGCGCAGAAGGCATTGTCGACGGTGCCGGCGATGACGGCATCCGTCGCGGCCGGCGCGGTAGCTGTCCTTGCACAGCAGGGTGTCGCCGTCGAGCGGATAGAACTCGCCTGCTGCCTGCGGCAGGTTGTCGCGCACGAGGTCGAGCGCACCCTGCGTGTGGTTGCGCAGGATGTCGGCTTCGTCGGCCAGCGGGGCGCTCACCTGCTCGACGAGCCCCTCCAGGCGCGCGAGGATCAGCTGGTCCTCGATGGCACGCAGGCGCTCGGGGGCTTCGGGATGCCAGCTGCCCATCTGGTGCAAGGTGCAGTCCGGGTGGCTGTAAATGGCTGTACTCATGATTCCTGGTTGATGCTCATCGATACCGCAAGTCCCTCCGTTCTCGCATAGAATCGATGCGAAAGGCAACCGCAGGCATATCAGGATTGCTAACAGCGTTAATCTACCACGCCCGGGTGCCCCGCCGCCCGGAACGACCATCGGAAGCCATCCATGTTCAATCAATTGCACGCCGCCGCCCGCCAGGTCAACCAGATCGTGGTCGGCAAGGACCAGCAGGTCCGCCTCGCGTTGACCTGCCTGCTGGCCGGCGGCCACCTGCTCATCGACGACGTGCCCGGCGTTGGCAAGACGACCCTCGCCCATGCGCTCGCGCTGGCGCTGGGCCTGAAGTTCAACCGCGTCCAGTTCACGAGCGACCTGCTGCCGGCCGACGTCGCCGGCATCTCCGTCTACGAGCGCGAAAAGAACGGCTTCGTCTTCCACCCCGGTCCGATCTTCACCCAGGTGCTGCTCGCGGACGAGATCAACCGCGCCACGCCCAAGACGCAGTCGGGCCTGCTGGAAGCGATGGAAGAGCGGCAGGTCACGGCGGACGGCGTCACCCGCGCGCTGCCGGAACCCTTCTTCGTCATCGCGACGCAGAATCCCGCGCACCAGGTCGGCACGTTCCCCCTGCCGGAATCCCAGCTCGACCGCTTCCTGATGTGCCTGTCGCTCGGTTATCCGGACGCCGCCGCCGAGCGCGCCCTGCTGATGGGCGAGGACCGGCGCGCGATGCTGAAAACCATCGAGCCCGTGATGCGGCCGGAAGATCTGCTCGACGCCCAGCGCTCGCTGCGCGCGATCCACGCCTCCGACAAGCTCATCGACTACCTGCAGGCGCTCGCGCTGCTGCAGGCCGCGCTGGAAGGCCGCGACCACGTGATCCCGGAAGACGTGCAGGCCCTGCTCGTGCCCGTATGCGCGCACCGGTTGCGGCCGCTGCGTTCCGCGCAGGGCGTGGCGATGGCCAGCCGCGACCTCGTTCTGCAGTTGCAGAAATCGGTCCCGGTCTGATGCCCCCGACAGCCGATCCAGCGATGGCACGACCCGATGGCTGGCTGAACCGCAAGCGCGCCCAGTGGCGCACGAAGACGACGGCCCGCGACACGGGCAGCGTGCTGCTGAACCAGCGGCGCGTCTACATCCTGCCCACGCGCGCGGGCCTCGCGTTTTGCGCGCTGCTGCTCGTCCTCCTGATCGGTTCGATCAACTACAACCTGGGCCTCGGATTCGGCCTCACGTTCGTCGCCGGCGCCTGCGCCATCGTCGACATGGTGCAGACGACGCGCAACCTGGCCGGCCTCGTGCTCAGCCCCGGCCGCGCACCGGACGTGCATGCGGGCGAGGACGCGCCGTTCGAACTGCGCGTCGAGAACCCGACGCGCCTGGCCCGCTACGCCGTCTGGATCGATTTCGAGCACGTGCCCGAACCGCGGCAGGCCATCGACGTGCCGGCCGGCGGCAGCACGGCGCTCGTGCTGCGCACGGCCACGCGCACGCGCGGGTGGATG
>NZ_JBKYMO010000463.1:0-4343 GCF_047302915.1 Massilia sp. CT11-108
GCAGCATCGCCCTCCATCCGGACGGGGGGCCGGCCGGCGCCGCACTGCCGCCAGCATGCAGCCGGTCAGCGCTACCAGCAGCAGCGTGGACGGCTCCGGAACGGCGCGCACGGCTGTGAACGCATTGTCCGGCGTGATGGTCAGGCGCCCGTCCGGCCCCGCGTCCGGATGGAGGGCGATGCTGCCCAAGTCGCCGTCGACGCCGAGGTAGTGCGTGTCGTCGAACAGCGACCAGCTGAACGTGCTGCCGTCGGTGCCGTCGCCGAACAGGAAGCTGACGTCGAAGCCGACGTGGCCGCCGAGCTGGATCGCCTGGAACCAGTCGCCGCCGCCCGCCTCGCTCGTGAACGTCAGCGCGCCCGGCGGTCCGCCTGCCACGGACCCGGTGCCGACGGGCACGTCCAGCAGGTCGGCCGCGAGATTGGTGACCGACGCGCTGGCCGGCGTCGCGCCGCCCACGCTGAGAAACGACATGCCCAGGTAGGCGGTACCCGTGCCCAGCGCCGACGTATCGATGTCGACGTGGTGGACCGGCACCGCCAGCGCCACGCCGGCGCACAGGTACATCCAGGTTGCGGCCAGCATCCGGGCCGCGCGGTGAGTGATGGACTGCATGGTGTGTCTCCTAGTATTGTGCCTTGAACAGTTGTGGGGCGTAGGCGATGGCGGCCTTCGCCGGGTTCGAGAACGTCGTGGTCACGGTCGCCGTCTGGCCCGGCGCAAGTTCCGCTTCGTTCAGGGTGACGTAGGGCACGCCGTCCTTCACGCCCGTCGCGTTGTCGAGCGTGACGCCGCTCGTCAGGCCGGCGAGGCGGAACTGCAGCGGTCCCTTGAGCGCCGTACCGCCCGTGTTCGTGAACGTCACCGTGCCGGCGTACTTCTGCGTGAAGCGGTTCATCGTCAGGCCGGACCGCGCGATCCGGACGTTGCCCGTCAGGTCCACGGGCGCCAGCAGGTCATAGCGGGTGCCGTAGAAGTGGAACTCGCCATACGATGAAATACCGGGATACGCCGGATCCGTCGGCGGGCCCGGGTGGTCGACGCGTGCCATGAAGTAGCGGTACTGTTGCGTCTCCAGGCCGGGCAGCACGGGGATGACTTCCATCTCGAAGTTACGGCCGCTCGTGTCCGTCGTCTCGCGGCTCGTGAGCAGGGTCCAGTTCACGTTGTCGTTCGACCCGTACACGTTGGCGCCCTGCGAACGGTTGCCGAACATGTAGCGGGCCTGGATGCCGAAGGCGCCGACCGCCACGCGGTAGTTCTCGCCGAAGTCGATGGTGATCGGCGCGCGTAGGTCGCCGGAATAACTGTTGTAGTTATTATCGACGAGCAGCGCCGGGCGGTCCGCGCCGAAGCCGATCGTCGTCACCATGTTCTTGCTCCAGTCGAGGCTGCCGTCGGAGGCGACCGTCGGATTGACCAGCTCCAGCTTGCGCACGGCCGCCTGCACGGCCTTCAGCAGGGCCGGGAAATCGGCATCGGACACGGTCGCCATCTGCTGCTGCAGCGGCGCCAGCTCCGTCTTGAACGTGGCCAGCGACGGCGTCGTGTAGGCGGCAGCGGGATCGTAGCCGTCGAGCGCGGCCTGGAATGCGGACGCGCGGTCCGGCTGCACGTCCAGGCGCGCCGTCATCGTGCTGACGGCGACGCCGTCGGTCGCGGCGACGACGATGTCGTGCATGCCCACCTGGTTTGGCGCCGGCGTCCAGTCGAACGCGCCGCTGGACGCGTTCACCGTCGCCCCGGCCGGCAGCCGGACGGACTCGTACGCGACGCTGTCCGCCGTGTCGGCGTCCGCCGCGGCATAGGTCGCGCGGTACGGCATGCCCTGCACGACGATTTCCGTGACGGGGAACACGGGCATGGCAAAGCGCGGCGGCGTCAGTTGCGTGGGCGCGGCCATGTTCACGTAGTCGACGTCCACCGTCGCGCCCTCGGGGCCGGAGAACTTGAAGAACATGATGTTGTCGCCGAGCGCGCGGCTGCCGATGGCGGCGGCCGACGTATCCGGCACGATGTAGCGCCATTCGCCGTGCGTGTCGGGGACCGTCATGACGGACCACGGACTGGCGTCGCGGCTGGCGCTCGCGGACAGCGTGACCGGCGCGTTGGTGCGCACCATGATGCCGACCGGCGCGTACTTCGAGCGGTCCGCGTATTGCACGTCGTGGAACACGATGGTGGCGCCGGCCGGCGTCACGCCCGCATGGCCGAAGGTGCGGTCGCCCTCGGTCCGCATCGCCCAGCCGCCGTCGAGGAAGATGGATTTGCGCTCCGTCTCCAGGATGCCCGCCGCTCCGGCCGGCAGCGGCACGCCGGTGAGCGCCTGCGGCAACGTGAAGATGGCGGTCGGACCCATGTCCTTGTTGTTGGGCGTCGCCGGCCCCCACGGGATGGCGGGGCCGTTCGCATGCGCCGCCGCCGTCGCCAGGTAAGGCGCTTCGGCGTCGACGTCCAGCCCTTCCACGTATTTGTACGTGTTGTAGATCTCCGCGATCGCGTCGACCTCGTACAGGCGGCCGCGGTAGGCGGGCGAGATGCCGGACGTGCCGCCCGTCGTGTCGGCCCACGGCGTGTCGTAGCCGAGCATGTACTCGGCGTAGGCGTTCGCGCCACGCAGCAGGCGGTCGTCGCCGAACCGGTAGACGCTCACGGCGTCGCCGCCGGACGAGGGCTTGCCGGTGAACGGATCGACCCTGGTGCCCTGCGCGGTCACGAGCCGCAGCAGGCCGCCGAGGATGTCGACGTTGTCGCCCGCGTGCGCGCCGTCGCGCGACATCTCCTGCACTTCGTAGAACGTCTTGCCCGTCTTGTTGAGCGGGTCGTCCGCGTCGATGCGGGCGATCGCCGACATGATCGCGCCGTTGATGTCCTGGCGCGTCGAGGTGGCGTTCACGGTGAGCCATTCGACCGACTCGTCGTAGCGCGCACGGTTGTCGGTGAAGATCGCGCCGGCGATCCGGCCGACGAGCGAATACTGTTGCTGGTTCCTGAACCGCTCGTTACTGGAGAAGAAGGTGCGCTCCATCGGATCGACCAGGTTGTCCTTGAGCTTCTGCGTGTCGGTGTCGGTCCACGCGAGCGGGTAATCCGTATAAGTCGGATCGGCCGGCGTATAGCGCATGATCTCCGCAGCCATCAGCATGCGTGACAGCGGCACCCCGTTGTGGATGTGCGCGTCCGGGAAATAGGCGTACCCGTTCGGGTTCATGTTGCTCCACGTGCGCAGGACGCGCATCGCGTTGCGCCGGTATTCGTTGCGGCCCGTGACGTAGTACAGGATCGCCTGCGTCAACGCGCCCTGCGAATCGTTGATCATGCGCGTCTGTGCCGTCGTACTGTTGTAGTTCGGCGTGTTCGGCGTATCGACCTTCGTGGCGTCGCGGTTCGTGGGCTGCAAGTTGATGTTCGCATAGTTGCAGCACACGGTCGCGAGGGTGTTGTAATACGATTTATAGGGCTCGACGTCGGCGCGGATCTGCTGGCGTACGTACTCCAGCTGCTCCGGCGTGAAGCCGAGTCCCGGATGGCGGAAGCCGGTACCGCTCACGACCGGCTGGACCATCGGCGTGGCGACGAAGGTCACGGCCCTGGCGCCGCTCCCCACGAGCACCAGCGCGGACGCCAGTGCCAATGCCAACATCTTTCCTTTTGCGTTGCCGCGCAACGCATTCCACCTCTGACGCGAATGGTTATACATGATTGTCCTTATATGTTTGCTAACCAGTTCAATGGATGCCACCGACGACGCTGCCTCCTCCTTCGACTGTTGTGTTATCGATAGCGCTGGCGATCGTAACACGAGCACAACGAAACGGATGAAAATTTGTTATCGTTACCTCCACGTGTTGCGTCCGCGACTAATGCCCCACCGCCGGGACGGAAATCGGGACGCAACAAAATCTGTTGATCTCGACGACAAGTTTTGTTATCGTTAACTTGCGCTGTACGCTCGGGCATAGCCGGTTCATGCCGGTATGGCGATCTCCTTGCGGGTACGTTCCAGTCCCGTATTCGGCCCGCCTCGACTTCGTCGGGGCGGGTCATTTTTTTTGCGCCGGCGCGCCTGCCGCGGGGTTTTACTTTTCGAAATACCCTGATATGATTGTTATCGATAACCGATATTCATCGCGAGGAGACCTCCGTGTTCGACAAGACGTATTACGCCACCCACCCCGACATGATGGCGGGCGCCAGCAACGAGCAGCTGCGCCAGCGCTACCTCATCGACCGGATGTTCGCGCCGGACGCCGTCACGCTGAACTATTGCCACGACGAGCGCTTCGTCATCGGCGGCGCGGCGCCCGTCGCCGGCCCGCTGGCCCTGCCCACCCACACGGAGC
>NZ_JBKYMO010000464.1:0-4340 GCF_047302915.1 Massilia sp. CT11-108
GGCATCCGCGCAGTGCAGGCCCAGGGTGCGCAAGACCTGATCGTCACACGCGGCGCGCGCGGCGTCCTCGTCACCGCGGGCGACGGCATCGTCGACCTGCCCGCGCCGCCGGTCGACGTCGTCGACGTGACGGGCGCCGGCGATGCGTTCGCCGCCGCCATTTGCTGGTCGCTCGTGCAGGACAGGGATGACAACAGCGCCGACGACCTCGTGCTCGCGTGCCGCCGCGGCCTGCATTTGTCGGCCCTCACCCTGGGCGTGCCCGAGACCGTCCATCCTGGCCTGGGGCCGGACAGCCTCGCCACCGAATCCCTTCCGCTTTCACAGGACTGAACATGCAAGCCTTCCTCCAGTTTTCCCCCGAAGTGCAAGCCGCGCGCGCGGCGGGCAAACCCGTCGTCGCGCTCGAGTCGACGATCATCTCGCACGGCATGCCGTACCCGCAGAACGTGCAGACGGCACGCGAGGTCGAGCAGGTGATCCGCGACGCCGGCGCGGTACCGGCCACCATCGCCCTCATCGACGGCCGCATCTGCGTGGGCCTGGCCGACGACCAGCTCGAACAACTGGGCAACGCGCAGGATGCGCTGAAAGTGAGCCGGCGCGACCTCGCGTACGTGCTGGCCGAGAAGAAGCTGGGCGCGACGACGGTCGCCGCGACGATGATCTGCGCGGCGCTGGCCGGCATCGAAGTCTTCGTCACGGGCGGCATCGGCGGCGTGCACCGCGGCGCGGCGACGAGCTTCGACATCTCCGCCGACCTGCAGGAACTGGCGCGCACGAACGTCGCCGTCGTGTGCGCGGGGGTGAAGTCGATCCTCGACATCGGCCTCACGCTGGAATACCTGGAGACGCACGGCGTGCCGGTGGTGAGCGTCGGCCAGCCCGGCTTCCCCGCCTTCTTCACGCGCGAATCGGGCTTCAATGCCGACTTCCAGCTCGACACGCCGGAACAGCAGGCCCGCTTCATCCGCACCAAGTGGCAGCTGGGCCTGACGGGCGGCGTCGTCGTCAGCAATCCGGTCCCAACGGAATCGGCGATGAAGAACGACGAGATCGGCGGGATCATCGCGCAGGCCCTTCGCGAGGCCGACACGCAAGGCGTGAAAGGCAAGGCCGTGACGCCGTTCCTGCTGGCCCGCATCAAGGACCTGACGGGCGGCAGGAGTCTCGCCACGAACATCGCGCTCGTGAAGCACAATGCCCTCGTCGGCGCCCGCCTCGCGGTGGCGCTGCACGCGGCCGCCCACGTTTGAGACCATCATGTCGATCGACCTGAAGCAACTGAAATACTTCCTGGCGGTGGCCGAAGAAAAAAGCTTCAGCCGCGCCGCCGAGCGCCTGCACATCTCGCAGCCGCCGCTGTCGCAGCAGATCATGAAGCTGGAGAGCGAACTGGGGGTGCGCCTGTTCGCGCGCACGACGCGCAGCTTCGAGCTGACGGTCGCCGGCAAGGCGCTGATGCACGAAGCGGCCGACCTGCTGGGCCGCATGCGCATGACCATCGACACCATCCGCCAGATCGACCGCGGCGAAGTGGGCCGCCTGCGCGTGGGCATCGTCGGCTCGGCGATGTGGGGCCCGATCCCCAGCCTGCTGGAACAGTTCCAGAGCCAGTTCCCGCGCGTGACGTGGACCATCCACGAACTCGGTCCGAACGACCAGTGGGACGCGCTGCGCGGCAAGCAGATCGACGTGGGTTTCTGGCGCGAGCCGAAGATCGACGAGGACATGCTGAGGAACGCCGGCCTGCGCCAGGAACTGGCTTTCCGCGAAGACGTATGCGTCGCGATCAACGCCCAGCATCCGCTTGCGCAGCAGGACGCCATCGAACTGATAGCCATCGCCGACGAGCCGATGCTGACCCTCCACCTGGACCAGTCGGCGGAGCCGCGTTACCTGATCCAGTGCTGCGTCAACGCGGGCTTCCAGCCGACGATCTTCCAGGAAGCCGCGGAGCCGCAGACCCTGCTCGCGATGGTCGGCGCGGGACTCGGCGTGGCGCTGATGCCGGCGACGACGAGCCGCATCGGCTGGCCCGGCGTGCGCTTCCTGCCGGTGCGTACCAATCCGCCGTCGGCCAATCTGTACATCACGTATCCGACGCAGGACGATGCGCCGGTGGTGCGGGCATTCCTCAAGATCCTGCATCCCGCCGGGGAATAAACCGTCGGGGGGGGGCCGGGGGGCCCCCCCCCCCCCCCGTTAAATGGGTTGTGCCCCCGCCCCCCCCCGGTAGGGGGGCCGCCCCCCCCCCCCCCCCACCCCCCAACAGGGCGCCGGGGGGGGCAACCCCAAACCACCCCCCCCCCCGCGGGTAAAAACCCGGGGGGGGGGCCCGGGGCCCCCCCCCCCACGCACGATTCAATGGGTAGCTCCGCCGGCCTCCGCCGTATCGGTCTCCGTCACCACCGCCACCTCGACCGCGATCCTGAGCGCGTCGACGATGTCGCGCAGCGCCATCGACGGCGGCCGCTCGGGGCGATCGGCCGCCTGCTCGGGCAGGAACGGCACGTGGATGAAGCCCGCCTTCACGGGTTGCCCGACCGCGTGGTGCATCAGGCCGTAGAACACGTGGTTGCACACGAACGTGCCGGCCGTCTGCGACACGCCGGAAGGAAAGCCGCGCAGCCGCAGCGCCTTCACGATGGCCTTGACGGGCAAGGTGGTGAAATACGCTGCCGGGCCGTCGGCCGCGACGGGCGTGTCGACGGGCTGGTTGCCCGCGTTGTCGCGGATCGACGCATCGTCGACGTTGATGGCCACGCGCTCCAGCGAAATCTCGGAACGCCCGCCGGCCTGGCCGACGGCGATCACGATGTCGGGCTTGACGCCCGCGATGGATTCGCGCAGCACGTCGAGGGCGGTGCCGAACACGCACGGCAGCTGGCGCGCGACGACCGCGAAGCCCGGCCCGGACCAGCCGTCCAGCGCGCGCACGGCTTCCCACGACGGGTTGATGGCGGCGCCATTGAACGGTTCGAATCCGGTCAGCAGGACGGTCCTGGTGGGTACTTGAGTGGTGGGTGCGGTCATGGTCGGCTCATCGATACATCAGGAAGTACAACAGGACGATATTTGCGCCCAGCAGCGGCAACGCGGTCGGCAGCTGGGCCTTGATCACGGCATTCTTGTCGGGCAGTTCGAGCAGTGCCGCCGGCACGATGTTGAAATTCGCCGCCATCGGCGTCATCAGGGTGCCGCAATACGCGCTGAACATACCGATCGCGGCCATCACGGCCGGGTTCGCATGATACACCCCGACCAGCACGGGAATCCCGATGCCGCCCGCGATGACGGGGAACGCGGCAAAGCCGTTGCCCATCACGACGGTAAATAATGCCATGCCCACGCAGAACGCGGCGCAGGCGAGCAGGCGCGAATCGAGCGGGATATAACTGGTCGCGACGTGGGCCACGGCCTTGCCCACGCCCGCCTCGGAAAACAGCAGCCCGAGCACCGCGAGCATGTGCGGCAGCACGACGGCCCAGCTCATCGCATCGATCAGGCGCCGTGCCTCGCGCACGCCCTGCAGCGGCGTCGCGCGCGTGAGCCAGCACGCGAGCGCCAGCGCGGCGATGCTGCCGCAGCCCATGCTCACCAGGGTCAGGTTCTTCGGGTCCAGCAGGTAGCGCATGCCGACGTGGACGTCCTTCAGCACGACGGAACCGAGCATCGTCACGACGGGAATCGCCAGCGCCGGCACGAGCAGGCGGTTGCCCAGGCGCGCCGCGGTGGATTGTCGTTCCGCTTCCGGCAGGACGTCCGCCTTCCCCGGCCGCACGAAACCGAACCCGGCGACGAGCGCCATCGAGATCATCAGCACCCCCGCCACGCTTGGGGCCAGGCGCTCGCCCAGCAGGTAGACGAGCGCGTACAGGCCCCAGAACAGTGCCGTCGTGAAGCGGCGCGGATTCGTCTTGTCGCGCAGCGTCATGAGCGCGCACGCGGCGAACAGGAGGCCGACGAGCAGGTAGAAAAAATCGAGCGCAACGAGCATTACGCGACCTCGCCTGCGGTCTCGCGGCGGATGCGGGCGTCGAGCCGGCGCAGGTTCCACGCGTGGATCACGAACGCCGTCACCGCCGTCGGGATGCCCCACAACGCCATGTGGATGGGATCGACCTCCAGGCCCTCGGCTTTCAGGATCGTCTGCATCAGCACGATGGCGCCGAACGCGACGAACACGTCCTCGCCGAAGAACAGGCCGACGTTGTCCGTGGCCGCGCTCATCGCCCGGATGCGCTGGCGCAGCGGTTCGGGCAGTTGCCCGTGGCGCGCCTGGGCAACCGCCTGCTCGTGCCGGCGCTGGCGATTCCCGTCGTGACGATGCTCGGTTC
>NZ_JBKYMO010000465.1:0-4309 GCF_047302915.1 Massilia sp. CT11-108
ATCCCGAGGCTGCGCGCGGCCAGCAGTGCGCCCGGTGCGTAATCGCCCACGACAACGTCAGCCTGGAGCGCGCCGAATAGATGGCGCCAGCCGTCGACGAGGCCCGCCATCGCGTCCGCGTCGAGCCAGCCGCAGGCGAGCAGGATGTCGGCCAGACTCGCCTCGCCGGGCGGCAGCCCTTCCACGCGGTGCAGCCACAGGGGCGCCTGGTAGACGGGGATGCGAATGTCGGCCAGCAGGCGGCGCGTGTGCACGAGGTCGCGCAGCACGAAGGACACGTCGTGGCCGCGTGCGACGAGCGGTCGCGCGAGCGCTTTCAGGCGGCCGGCGTGGCCGAGCGCCGCGCCGAGTTCCCAGCAAAAGACGATATTGGCCATCAGGGCGCCGTCCGCATCGGCTGCGGATCTGCTCCTTGTCCCTTCTGTCCCACGCGCTCGTATTCCGCGATGACCTGGGCGCCGAACAGCAGCAGGCTGGCCGCGATCTCGAGGCTGAACATGACGACGATCGCGGTGCTCATCGAGCCGTACACGAGATTCACCTTGGACAGCGTCGTGAAGTACCACACGAGGACGTGGCGCGCGGCTTCCCACAGCAGCGCGGCCGTCACGCCGCCGATGAGCGCATGCGACAGCGACAGCCGTCCCACCGGCATCACGAGGTAGATCGACGTCAGCACGAGGATCTCGCCCACGAGCCCCAGCAGGTACAGCAGCGCGCCGGATACGCCGTGCAGCGACCACGTGCGGCCGAACAGTTCGACGCTCTCCGAACCGATCACCTGCAGCGTGCCGGCGACGAGCGTCACGATCATCACGCCGAAGCCCAGCGCGAGGATGTAGCAGTAGGGGAGCACGGCCGACACGAGGAAGTGACGGCGGCGCACGGCCACGCGGTGCACGAAGATCACGCTCATCGCGTTTTCCAGCACGGTGAACGCGAGGGAGCTGAAGAACAGCATCGTGAAGCCGAGCACCCACGTGATCAGGTCGCGCGTGTCGAGAAAATGTGCAACCTCCGCCACGATCGAGCCGGACTGCCCCGGCACGAGCAGTTCCAGGTAGCGGCGCAAGGTGAGCAGCAGGTTGACCTGGTCGATGAAGTGCGACAGCACGACGACGACCAGCATCAGGAACGGCACGATCGACAGCAGCGCGTAATAGGCGACGGCGCCCGCCAGCAGCAGGCCCTGGTTGGCGCGGAACGCGCGCACGCACTGCAGGGTGAAGTCGAGCGGGTGCGCGACGATCCACGCATTGGCGCGCCGGTTCAGCACGCGCAGGCGCAGGCCGCGCGCCGATTTCATCGCGCGAGCCTGATCCCGGTGAACTGCCAGCGCGCGCCGGCCGGGAAAAAGTTGCGGTAGCTGGCCCGCGCGTGGCCGTGGGGCGTCGCGCACGACGAGCCGCGCAGCACGTACTGGTTGACCATGAACTTGCCGTTGTACTCGCCGATCGCGCCCGCGGCCGGCGCGAAGCCGGGGTAAGGCGCGTAGCCGCTCGCGGTCCACTGCCAGCACTCGCCGAACATCTGCGCGAGGCCGCTGCTGCCCGCCGCGCGCGGATGCAGGTCGCCGCAGGTCAGCGCGGTGTCGCGCGCGGCGAATTCCCATTCCGCTTCGGTCGGCAGGCGCGCGCCGCGCCAGCGCGCGTACGCGTCGGCTTCGTACAGCGACACGTGGGCGACGGGCCGCGCCAGGTCCAGCGCCTGCAGGCCGTGCAAGGTGAACTCGCGCCGGCGGTCGCCGTCGCCGACCCAGTACAGCGGCGCGTCCAGCGTGCCGTTCGCGACGAGGTCCCAGCCGTCGGACAGCCACAGCGCCGGATCGCGGTACCCGCCCGCCTCGACGAATTCGAGGTACTCGCCGTTCGTCACGAGGCGCGACGCGAGCGCGAACGGTTGCAGGTACTGCCGGTGGCGCGGGCTTTCGTTGTCGAAGGCGAAGCCCTCGCCGGCGTGGCCGATCTCGGCGAGGCCGCCCCCGAAATCGATCCAGGCCAGCGGTTCCACCGGGCCCGAAGCGGGCAGCGGCGAATCGATATAGGCCGGGTACAGCGGATTGCGCGACAGCAGGTGCTTGACGTCCGTGAGGATCAGTTCCTGGTGTTGCTGCTCGTGCTGCAGGCCCAGCTCGACCAGGGCGGCCAGTTCGGCGTCGTCCGGCCTGGAAGCCAGCAGGCGCAGCATGCGGGTGTCGACGGCGGCCCGGTAGGCATGCACCTCGGCCAGCGTCGGCCGCGTCAAGAGGCCCCGCTGCGCGCGCGGATGCTTCGCGCCCACGCCGTTGTAGTATGAGTTGAACAGCACGCGGAACGCCGCGTCATGGGGCCGGAAGCCGGGTTCGCGCGGCTCGAGGATGAAGGTCTCGAAGAACCACGTCGTGTGCGCCAGATGCCATTTGATCGGGCTCGCGTCTGGCATCGACTGGGCACAGCAGTCCTCGGCCGTCAGCGGTTCGGCCAGGTGCAGCGTGCGCTGCCGCACGTGTTCGAAGGCGGTGGACAGGCGGTGTTCGGAGGCTCCCATCGCGGCTCCTTCAATGCGATAGTGCGCGCGCGTAGATCACGGCGAACCACTGTTTCGGGTCCGTCCACACGCGCGTGGCCGCGAAGCCCGCCTGGGCCAGCAGGCCGACGGCGTCGCTCTGGCGGTATTTGTAGCTGTTTTCCGTGTGGATCCACTCGCCCGCCGCGAACCGGCGGCCGCCGCCGCGCCACGTCACCTGCTGCACGGTCTGCGCTTCCAGGTGCATCTCGACGCGGCCCTGGGCCGGGTTGTAGAAGCCGCGGTGGCGCCACTGGCGGATGTCGAAGTCGGCACCCAGCAGGCGGTTCACGTGGCGCAGCACGTTGAGGTTGAACGCGGCCGTCACGCCCAGCGCATCGTCGTACGCCGCGTCCAAAACGGCGTGCTCCTTGGCAAGGTCGATGCCGATGAGGAGTCCCCCGTCGCGCCCGCACTGCGCGTGCACGCGCTGCAGGAAATCGCGCGCCTCGCCGGGCGTGAAATTGCCGATCGACGAACCGGGATAAAAGAACAGGCGGCGCTCCTCGCGCACGCTGTCGGGCAGCTCGAGGCTGCCGGAGAAATCCATGCCGAGCGGGCGCATCTCGATGTAGCGGAAGCGCTGGCGCAGGCGCTCGACGGCATCGAGCAGGAATTCCGCCGAGATGTCGACGGGGACGTACTGGCGCGGCTGCAGCAGCGGGAACAGGTTCGCCGCCTTCGCGCAATTGCCGGCGCCCAGGTCGATCAACGTGGCACCGGTGCCGACCGTACGCGCGATCTCGGGGCCGTGCAGATCGAAGATGCCGGCTTCCGTCCGCGTGGGGTAGTACTCGGGCAATTCGCAGATCGCCTCGAACAGCTTCGAACCCAGCGGGTCGTACAGGAACTTGGGCGAGATCCAGGCCTGGCGGGCCGTCAGGCTTTCTGCCAGCTCGGCGGGTACGTGCAATCCATCGTTGTTTACTACGGGCACTGCGGGCGATGTCGCGTTCAGCATCGGGTGTCCTCGGTGGTGCGGCCGCACCGTGCGGCCGGCTGGAATGTTGCCGTTCCGGCCATGATACGCGATTCCGCGATTCCGCACGCACGCCCTTACCCTGCAAGAATTCGGGGTCAGAGCACATTTTTCGGCGAATTCGGGGTCAGAGCACAATTTGATATGGCATAAAATTCGGGTTTCGAACGCTGCGGGCCGTCCCGATCAAGCCGTTTCGCGCATGTGTGGACGCGTCGTCGTCCGTAGCACAATTTCTCGAAAACGGGCTCTGACCCCGAATTTTGGCAAGAATGTGCTCTGACCCCGAATTGGGGGGCGTGCTAGAGTAGTGGTTTTGTCAATCGGCGTTCCATGCTCGAACTCGTCAATCTCAGCAAATCCTATGGCGGCCGCGCCGTGCTCGCGGCGCTGTCGCACCGCTTCGAACCCGGCGAGTTCGTCGCGATCATGGGGGAGTCGGGCGTCGGCAAGTCCACCTTGCTGAACCTGATTGCCGGACTCGACGCGCCCGATAGCGGCGAAGTCCGCGTCGATGGGACGCCAATGTCGGCGCTCGACGACGATGCCGCCACCCGGCTACGCCGTACGCGCATGGGTTTTATCTTCCAGGCCTTCCACGTGCTGCCGCACCTGACGCTGCTGCAGAACGTCGCGCTGCCGCTGCTGCTGAACGGCCGCCCCGACCCCGCCCGCGCCACACAGATGCTCGACGCCGTGGGCCTCGGGGGACGCGGCGCCGATTTTCCGCGCCAGCTGTCCGGCGGCGAGCTGCAGCGGGTGGCCATCGCGCGCGCGCTCGTGCAC
>NZ_JBKYMO010000466.1:0-4294 GCF_047302915.1 Massilia sp. CT11-108
GCGCTTGCTTCGAATTGCGCCTGCCCCTGGGCGAGCCGCCGCCGCTGCCGGACCCCGAACACCATCACCACTTCACCGACCAGCATGAGCATTGAATCCGCCGCACCCGTCGCCCTCATCGTCGAGGACGAACCGCAGATCCGCCGGTTCGTCCGCATGGCCCTCGAAGGCGAGGGCTGGCAGGTGCACCAGTCCGAGACGCTGAAGCGCGGCCGGATCGATGCCGGCAGCCGCACGCCCGACCTCATCATCCTCGACCTGGGCCTGCCCGACGGCGACGGCATGCAACTGATCCGCGACGTGCGCACCTGGAGCCCCATGCCGATCATCGTGCTGTCCGCGCGCATCGACGAGGCGGACAAGATCGCGGCGCTGGATGCCGGCGCGGACGACTACCTGACGAAGCCCTTCGGCATCGGCGAACTGCTCGCACGCGTGCGCGCCGCGCTGCGCCGCCAGCACAAGGCGGGCGGCGACGCCTCCGCACGCATCGTATTCGGCCGGGTCGAGGTGGACCTGAACAAGCGTACGGTCCTGCGCGACGGCCAGCCCGTGCACCTGACGCCGACCGAGTACAAGCTGCTGTCCGTGCTGATCGCGAACCTGGGCCGCGTCGTCACGGCGCCGCAGCTCCTGCGCGAGGTGTGGGGGCCGTCGAACGCGGACAATGGACATTACGTGCGCATCTACATGGGACATCTGCGCCAGAAGCTGGAAGACGATCCGGCGCAGCCGCGGCACCTGTTGACCGAAACCGCCGTCGGCTACAGATTGCAATCTTGACACTGAAATTGTGTAAAAGAAAACATGCACACGTGAAATTTGTTCATTATTATGGTTATAATGGAAAACCGTATCACCCGTTAATAACCAAACATTTAATTCGAACCAGCACACATGAAAAAGACACTTGCAGCCCTGGCGGCAACCGCCGCATTCCTCCCGTTCGCATCCGCGCAAGCGAGCACGCTCAGCTATTCCGACAGTATCGCCCTGGCCACGACCAACTGGTCGAACACCTTGTCGTTTTCGAAATTCGACACCAGCCTCGGTAACCTGACCTCGATCCGCTTCGACCTGTCCGGCGTCGTGCAGGGCAACGGCAATGCGGAAAGCCTGGATGCGACGGCCTCCACCGTGACCCTCTCGCTGGGTTCGCTGCTGGGCCTGACCCGTCCGGACAACAGCACGCTGGTCGTGACGAATCCGGTGTTCAGCCAGACCTTCAATTTCAGCGCGTTCGACGGCAGCATCAACTTCGACGGCACGTCGGGCGGCTCGACCGGTTCCGTATCGGCGTCGGGCGCGAACTTCTTCGTCAGCAGCAGCGCGAGCGATTTCGCCCTGTTCTCGGCGCTGGGCGGCGGCACGATCAACCTGGGCCTGAACGCCGTCGGCGCGTCGAGCGGCAACGGTTCGGGCAACCTGATCACGCAATTCAGCACGGCCGCATCGGGCGTCGCGAAGGTCACCTACACGTACACCGCGCCGTCGACGGACCTGCCGGAACCGGCCAGCCTGGCGCTGATCTGCGGCGGCCTGGGCCTGCTGGGCGCCGCGCGCCGCCGCAAGCACAAGGCGTAAGCGCCGCTCAGGGCGCTGCAAGCCGCAGCGAAGGCTCGTCCTTCAGCGCGAGCGGCATCGCCCTGGCCCAGCGGTTGACGGACAAGGCGAACGTCAATGCCCGCACCTGGTGATACCAGCCGGCGGGCACGTACAGCATCTCCCCGGGCTCGACGATGCATTCGACCGGCGCCGCCCGGCGCGCGAGCGGATACGCATCGAAATCGGGACGCTCCGGATCGAACGGGGACCCGAACAGCACCGGATTCGCTTCGCGCACGTACAGGAACTCGTCATGGTGGGGCGGAACGAGGAAGATCCTTTTCGTGCCCCAGATCTGCGCGAAGATATTGTCGTCGTAGTCGCAATGCAGCGGCGTCACCGTGCCGGCGGGACCGAGCCAGAAGCGGGGCGGTCCCATCTTGCCGAAGTAGCCGGGCCAGTGGCACATCGCATTCAATGCATTGATCTCCAGGTTGCCGACATACGGCGGCAAGCCGTCCTGCCAGTCCGCGACGAGATCCAGGTACTCGCCCATCGCCAGGTCCCGCATCGCGCGGTCCGGCGCGAACGCCGTGCCGATGTAGTCGCCCACGCGGGCGCGCACGGGCACGTCGCCGAACCTTGCGCGCAATGCCGCCGGCGTGAAGGCGCACAGCGGCCAGCGGCCGACGAGGCCCGTGATCATGAACGGCAGGCCGCGTTCGGCCTGCGCGACGAAGGCCGCGCGATCGAGCGTCCTGAAACGGGGGACGGCGGTCAGGGGCGGGAGTTTGCGTGATGCGTCACGGATGGCGTCGCGCATGGCGGCGATCGACGTCACGCCGCGCACGCGGGCATTCTTGTCGGGATCAGGAATCAACGGCTGGTTCTCTTCAGGTGGCGTACCATGGAAGTATACAGTCGTGTTCACACCAGGAGGGAATATGGAAAACCGGATGGACGATGGCGGCAAGCTGGTCCTGCGTGCCGTGCTGGCCGTGTTGATCCTGTTTCACGGCGTGTCGAAGCTGATCGGCGGCGTCGGCTTCATCAGCGGCATGCTGGTCAAGGCGGGCCTGCCGGGCGCCCTGGGCTACCTCGTGTACATCGGCGAAGTGATCGCGCCGCTGCTGATCCTGTTCGGCGTGTTCACGCGCGCCGCGGCGCTCGTCGTGGTCGTGAACATGATCGTCGCGCTGCTGCTGGTCCACACGAGCCAGTTCTTCACCCTGAACGACACCGGCGGCTGGGCGCTCGAACTGCAGGGGATGTATCTCGGCGCCGCCGTCGCCATCGCCCTGCTGGGTGCGGGGCGCTACAGCGTCGGCGGCCTGGCGGGCCGCTTCAATTGACGGCCACGCGCTCCTTCACGATGCCGCGGTAGACGAGGAAGGTCGCGAACAGGCTGATCGCGGCGGCACCCGCCATCCACCAGCCGGGTGCGGCCTTGTCGCCCGTGGCGTCGATCAGCCACGTCGAGAACAGCGGCGTCATGCCGCCGAACAGCGCGGTCGCGAGGCTGTACGCCAGCGAGAACCCGGTCGTGCGTACCTGCAGCGGGATGATTTCCGTGAGGGCGACGATGGTGGCGCCGTTATAGCTGCCGTACAGGAACGACAGCCACAGCTCGATCATCACCATGTTGCCGAAGCTGGGATGCGCGATCAGCCACGACAGCGCGGGATACGCCGTGACGGCGGCCAGCGCCGAACAGACGGCCATCACGGGCCAGCGGCCGATGCGGTCAGACAGGGCGCCCATCACGGGCAGCCAGATGAAGTTCGATACGCCGACGCACAGCGTCACGAGCAGGCTTTCCTCGGTGGAGAGTTTCAGCACGCTCTTGCCGAACGTGGGCGTGTACACGGTGATCAGGTAGAACGCGACGGTCGTCATCACGACCAGCATGGCGCCGGCCGTCACGATGGGCCAGTTCAGCGTCAGCGTGCGCATCACCTGCGGGAACGTCGGGTGCGATTTCTGCGCGAGATACGCCTGCGTCTCCTGCAGCGAGCGGCGGATGTAGAACACGACGGGGATGATCGAGCAGCCGATGAAGAACGGGATGCGCCAGCCCCAGTCGGCGATGACGTCCTTCGGCATCGCGTGGTTCAGGCCATAGCCCAGTGCGGCGGAAAACACGACGGCCACCTGCTGGCTGGCCGACTGCCAGCTCACGTAATAGCCCTTGTTGCCTGGCGTCGCCATCTCGGACAGGTAGACCGACACGCCGCCCAGTTCCACGCCCGCCGAAAAGCCCTGCAGCAGGCGGCCGGCCAGCACGAGCAGCGGCGCCATGAGGCCGATGGTCGCGTAGCCGGGCACGAACGCGATCAGCGCGGTGCCCGATGCCATGATGCCGAGCGTGAGCACGAGACCCTTGCGGCGGCCGATGCGGTCGACGTAGCTGCCCAGGAAGATGGCGCCCAGCGGGCGCATGAAGAAGCCGGCGCCGAACGTGGCGAACGTCATCATCAGCGCGGCGTACTCGCTGGTCGCCGGGAAGAACGCGGCCGCGATCTGGTTCGCGTAGAAGCCGAACAGGAAGAAATCGTACATCTCGATGAAATTCCCGCTCGTGACGCGGATGACGGCGCCGAGCTTCGATGGCCCGCGCGCGGGTGCTGCTGTCGCGGCGCGAGGCGCGACGGTCGATTGACTGGTCATGATGTGTCTCCGGAGTGGGTTCAGTGCGGGGCCGCGCCCTGCATCTGCTGCTGGATGCCCAGTTTGTCCAGCAGTTCGCGTT
>NZ_JBKYMO010000467.1:0-4288 GCF_047302915.1 Massilia sp. CT11-108
CACCTGCACCAGGCGCCCCAGCGCCAGGTGCAGGTGCGGCAGCAGCAATTCCAGGAAATACGCGTGACGCGCCGTCGGCCGCACCGCCAGGCCGAACAGCAGAAACACGCTGCCTCCGGCGCTCGTCGGCCCCGTGCCGTGCGCGAGCACGTTGTCGAACCCCAGCCGCAGGATCTCGCCGCCCAGGCCGTCCGGCGCCGCGCGCGCATCGATCGCCACCGCCAGCCGTCCACTCCGCGCGATGCGCAGCGCCAGATCCGTCAACGCCTGCCGCCCCTCCGGCGCCAGCACGGTGCCGTGCAGGCAGTCCACCCGTGTGAGGACACCGCCATGGCCGAATTGCAGGCACACGAGCACCCGGTGCGGCAGCAGCGCCTGCACCTGGCCCTGGGTCCACAGGAAGAACTGGTGCGGGCCGGCCACGCGCAGGCCGGATTCGATGGCGCACAGCAAGTATTCCTGCTCCTGGCGGCTGAGGATGACGACGGGGTCCACGGTCAGGCGACGAAGCGGTAGCCGGTGCCGCGCACCGTCTCGATATGCTCCTGGTGACCGCTCGGCTGCAGCGCGTGGCGCAGGCGGCCCACGTGGGCGTCGACCGTGCGCTCCTCCAGCACGGCGTGCCTGCCCCAGACCTTGTCCAGCAATTGCGAGCGCGTGTGCACCCGCTCCGGATGGTGCATGAGGAAGTTTAGTAAACGGAATTCGACGGGTCCCAGCGCGACGGGGCTCGCGCCGGCCACCACGCGCTGCGTGTACGGATCGAGGTGCAGGCCGGCCATCTGCACGGCATCGACGGACGCATGCGGCGCGCGCCGGCGCAGCACGGCCTGCATGCGGGCCAGCAGTTCGCGCGGGTTGAACGGTTTCGTCAGGTAGTCGTCGGCGCCGGCTTCCAGCGCGAGGATCTTGTCGTGCTCCCCTGCCCGCGCGGACACCATGATGATGGCGATCCCGCGCGTGCGCGCCTGCGCGTGCAGGCGCCGGATCAGCGCTTCGCCCGACTGGCCGGGCAGGTCCCACTCCAGCAGCAGCATGTCGGGGACGGCATCGTCGAGCAGCACGAGCGCCGACTCGGCGTCCGCGCACAGGCGCACGTCGTGGCCGGCACGGGTCAGGTTCAGTTCGAGCAGCTGGCGGACGGCCGGGTCGGGGTCCGCCACGAGGACATGTGCGCGCATATAAGATCCTTGTCTCGGCGACAACAGGATCGAATATGCACTAAGCAAAGTCCGATGAACAATATGATTTCTGTTGGAAATTCATATGTTTATCGAATAAATCGACGCTCCGTCGTTCCCGCGGAAGCGGGAACCCATGCCGGGCTGGCTTAACACGCTCAGCATGGATCCCCGCGTGCGCGGGGATGACGTTCAGGCCCGGCGCCGCTGCATCGCCCCCAGCAAGACGAGACCCGTCGCGACGATCAACCAATCCGCCGGCTCCGGCACCGGATTCACGGTCGCGACGCCGGGATCGACGGCAATCGCCGCCGGCTCCCCCGCCACCAGGCTGATCTGCGCCGCCTGGAACGACAGGTAGTCGCCCACGCTGTCCAGCAGGCTGACGGACAACCCGATGCTGCCGCCGTCCGTCGGCGCGCCGCCGAACGTCACGTCGAAGCCGAATTTGCCGCCGAGCGTGATCGACTGGAAGAACTCCGAGAACGCGTCGCTCGAGAACGTGTACGAACCGCCCGACTGCACCACGTTGTCGAGCGACGGCGTGCCCGTGAAAGCGCCGTCCAGGCCGCTGATCGTCGCGGTCAGCACCTCGCTCGTGGCGAACGGCAGGAAGTCGATCTGCATGTAGCCGTCGCCGCTCGTGCCCGTCGTGTCGAGGGCCACGTGGTAGACCGGGTTCGCGCTCGCGGCGCCGGCCAGCAGGGACAGCGCCAGCAGCGCGCGGGCGAAGAAGGTTTTCAGGTTCATCATGTGCGATCTCTCAATCAAAAGGTGCCGGAATACAGTTTGGACGTGAACGTGATGTTCGTCTTCGACGGGTTCGTGAACGTCAGCGCCACGGTCACGGTCGCGCCCGGTGCGAGGGTCGTGCCCGGCAGGGTCACGTAGGGCGCGCCATTGAAAGCGCCGCTCCTGTTGTCGAGCGTGACGCCGGCCGGCAGGCCCTGCAGCACGTATTGCAGCGGGCCGGACAGTGCAGCGCCGCTCGTGTTCGTGAACGTCACGTTGCCGCTGAATTTGCCGGTGACGCGGTTGTAGCCGAGCGTGCCCGGCACGATCTTCACGCTGGCCGTGACGTCGGCGTAGGCCGGCGCCAGGTTCAGGCTCACGACGACCGGATCGTGGTCGGACGCGCGGAACGGATTGTTCACGTACGGGTCATCGGCCGTGTCGCCCAGGTTGTAGTCGATCGCATCCGGCTCGTCCGCGTTGTTGTGCCACTCGGTCACGCCGGCCACCTGCGGGTCCAGGGCGCTGCTGGCCAGCGCATGGTCGAGGTAGCCGCTCTGGCCGTCGAACACGTACGAATACGGCATGCCGTTCGGCCGCACGAAGCGCTCCAGTTCGTTGACCATGCCGTTGTCCGTCAGGTACGCGATCGGGTCTTCATGGCCGTATGCGTTGAAGTCGCCCACGGCCAGCACGTCCGGGTCCCCCGCGGCCGCCACGACGGTCGGGATGAAGTCGGTGAACAAACGTTTGGCCTGCAGCACGCGGGTCGCGGTCCAGCAACCCTGGCCGTCGCCGCTGTCCGTGTCGCCGGCACCGGCGCCGCCGCAGCTGCCTTTCGACTTCAGGTGGTTGACGATCAGCGAGAACTTCGCGCCGTTCGCGTTGACCTTGAACGTCTGGGCCATCGGCGGACGGTTGTTGACGGCGTCGCCGTCGGACAGCGCGCCGCCCACCGGCGTCAGCACGGCCGGTTTGTAGATCATCGCCACGCGGATCGCGTCCGTGCCCGTCGCGGCCGGCTTCGCCACGTAGGCGTACGTCGGCGTCGGCGCGCCGATCGCCTGGTTCAGCGCGTCGACGAGGTAGCTCACCGTGATGTCGCCGTTGTTCTGGATTTCCATCAGGCCGACGGCATCCGCGTTCATCGCCTTCAGCTCATTGACGATCTTGTCGCGCTGGCGGTTGAACTCGGCGACATTGTCGGCGCCGCGGCAATTGCTCCTGGACGGTGCGGACGAGCCGATCGTGCAGCCCTGCCCCGTGCGGCCCCACGCGTCGGTGCCGTCCGTGAACGTCGTGAAGAAGTTCAGCACGTTGGCGCTGGCCACGCGGACATTGCCCGCGACGACGGTCGGCGCATCGTCGCGCGCGTTCGTGCGGCTGAACACGGGGGTCTCGGTCGGCTGCAGCTTGTACCAGCCCCCGCCACCGCCGATGGCGCCGAAGTCGAGCACACCGACGAGGTCCGTCACCGTGTCGCCCGCGCGCACGGTCTTGTCCGCCGCAAGATAAGGGATGTGCGGCGGCACGGTGAAGATGCCGTCGTCCAGGATCACCATGTTCTGCGCGTTGGCGGCGATCAGCGCGTTTGCCTCCGCCGTGCCGGCGCGGTAGCGGTTCGTCGGCGTCTCGCGGCGGCCGTTGGCCAGCACCAGCTCGCCGCGGTCGCCCAGGTAGCTGTTGCCGTTGACGGTCAGCGGATTCGTGAAGCGCACGAGCATGCCTTCGTAGTGGCTCAGCTCGGTCGGCAGGTCGATGTTGACGGGGACAATCGTGTTGCCGCTGCCGAGGACCGTGGCGGCGCTGACGTCCTTCAGTTCCGTGTACGAGCGCTTCGCACCGTTCGGCGTGAACTCCGTCACGGTGCCCGTCACGCGCACGAGGTCGCCTTCCTTGACGGCGGCTGCCGCGGTGGCCCCGAACACGAAGATCGCGTCGGACGTGTCCGGATCGCCGTCGCCCTGCGGGTCCTGGATGTAAAAGCCGCTGCCCAGTTTCTTCGTGACGACGCCGGACGTCGTCTGTACCGTGTTCACGTACGGGCTCGCCAGGCCGCTGCCCTGGATCTGCGGGATCTTGACGAGGCCGCTGACGGCGACGTTGACGGTGCAGCTCGCGCTCTGGCTCGCGTCGTTGGCGAACGTGATCTCGACCGGGTACGTGCCGGCCGGAAGGCTCGCGTCGACGACGAGGTTCGCGGTCGCCGTGCGGTTGTCCGTCGTGGCCGCCGTGAAGCCCGTCAGGCTGATGCCGGCCACGGCGCCCTTGCTGATGACGGCGCTGTTGACGAGGCTGTCGGCGTCGCTCGCCTGCAGCGGCGCGGTCGCGCCCTTGCCGACTTCGATGCCGACGCTGCCCGGGCACGCCAGCAC
>NZ_JBKYMO010000468.1:0-4285 GCF_047302915.1 Massilia sp. CT11-108
AGGACCGTGAAAAGACTCTGCGCCGATGATAGTGCTGCAACCAGTGTGAAAGTAGGTTATCGTCAGGCTAGTTATTAGAAAAGCCCGCTCAGTATGCACTGAGCGGGCTTTTTGCTTTTCAGCGCCCCGACTTCAGCTACAATGCCCCGCTGTTGTCTTTCCATTACCCCGAATGTCACGCTCCTTCGTCCACGTACTGCTGTCGCTGCTGCTGCTCATCACGCAGCAGATGTCGTTGCAGCATGCGGCGACGCACGTCGCGGAGGCTGCCACTCCGCAAGCGGCAGCGCAGGTGGAGCGGGGCGCCGACGGCAAGCCGGCATTGCGCGATCTCTGCGCACTGTGCCTCGACGGCGCCCAGCTGGCATTCGCGGCGCCGCCATCGGTGCATGTCTTCGTGCCGCTCGCGCTGGCGGACGAGGGCCCCGTCGACCCGATTCGCACCGGCATCCGTCCGCAGCCGGTCCACGTCTACCAGCCGCGCGGTCCACCCCAAGCCTGATCAGTTCCTCCAATCGATGCATCGTACCGCCATGGCGCCTGCGCCCGGGCGGCGTTGCGCGTTATTCGCTGAACAGGATTTGGAAACATGAAGATCAAGAACACCCATCTGCGGTGCGTGCCGCTGCTCGCCGGTACGCTGTCTTTCCACGCCATGGCCGAACCGCCGGCCGGCACCGTGCTCGTCACCGGCCAGCGCACGGCCTACCATGCCCTTACCGTGGCCGGCGCCACGAAAACCGATGCGCAGCCGCTCGACCTGCCGCAAAGCACCCGGACGCTGGAGGCCGACCTGCTGCGCGACGCGGGCGTCACCAACCTGGCCGGTGCCCTGGAACTGGCCAGCGGCATCGCCCGCCAGAGCGACCTGGGCGGCCTGTGGGACAGCTACGCGATGCGTGGCTTCACGGGCGATCCGAACTTCGGGTCCGACTACATGGTCAACGGCTTCAGTTCGAGCCGTGGCTACAACGGCCTGCGCGACGTCGCGGGTACCCAGTTCATCGAGATTTTGAAGGGACCCGCATCGGCGCTGTATGGCCGCGGCGAGCCGGGCGGCACGGTCAACATCGTGACGAAGAAGCCGCGCTTCGCGCCGCAATACGGCATCGACGCCGCGCTTGCGAGCCATGGCACGCGGCGCGCCGCCGCCGACCTGACCGGGCCGTTGTCGGACAGCGTCGCGTACCGGTTCAACCTGGCGCACCAGGCGGGCGGCAGCTTCCGCGACCTGGTGCACACGGAGCGCACCTACGTCGCGCCGTCCATCCTGTGGCACGCGGGCGAAGACACGACGGTGTCGTACGAGATCGAGGCGACGCGCCAACGCACGCCGTTCGACCGTGGCGTCGTCGCGATCCCGGGCCGGTTGCCAGTCTCGCGTTTCCTCGGCGAGCCTGCCGACGGTCCGGTCATCGTGCAGTCGGTGGGACAGCAGCTGTTCGTCCAGCGCGCGCTGGGCGCAGGCTGGTCGGTGCAGGGTGGCGCATCCTATCGCGACAGTGCGCTCGCCGGCTATTCGACGGAAGCCAGCGACCTCGCGGCGGATGGCCGGACGCTGCGCCGCCAGCGGCGGCATCGCGACTTCGCGGCCATCGACCGTTCCGCCCGCGTTGAGCTGCTGGGCAGGCTCGCAAACCACGCCGTGCTGGTCGGCGTCGACACCTACCGGTTCGATGACCGGCGCGTGCAGCTGCGCCGCAATCCGTCGGCCGCGAATCCGTACGCGCTCGACATCTTCGACCCCGTGTACGGCGGCACGGCCGCGCCGCTCGCCCTGTCGATCGATACGCTCGAACACCAGCGCGCCACGGGGCTCTACGTGCAGGACCAGTTGGACCTGACGGCGCGCTGGAAAGCGCTCGTCGGCGTGCGCCATGACCGGTACCGCCAGACCGTGATCAACCATCGCACGGCGGCCGTCAACCACCACCGCGTGGGCGCCACCAGCCCGCGCGCCGGACTGGTCTACCAGCCGGCTGCCACGGTCGCGCTGTACGCGAGCACCGCGCGCGGCTTTCGCCCGAACAGCGGCATCGGCATCGACAACCAGGCGTTCCCCGCGGAAGAGAGCCGCGCCGACGAGGTGGGTGCGAAGCTCGACATGCCGGGCGGGCTGGCGGGCACCCTCGCGCTCTACCGGATCCGCAAGAAGAACGTCCTGACGACGAATCCGGCGAACACGGATTACTCCATTCCGGCAGGCGAGGTCGCGAGCCGGGGCGTGGAACTGGACGTGTCGGGCCGGCTGCGGCGCGACCTGAAGCTGTCGGCGTCGTACGCGTACACGGACGCGCGCGTAACCCGTGGCGACAACACCATACGTACCGGCAACCGCGTTCCCAACGTGCCGCGCCACAGCGCCAACGTGCTGCTGGTCGCGGGCGATGCACGGCTGTCGGCCGGCGCCGGACTCGCGTACGTGGGTGAGCGCTTCGGCGACGTGGCGGCGCCCAGTGGCTTCACGCTGCCCGGCTACACGACGGCCCGCGTCATGGCGGCGTATGCGCCGGACAAACGCTGGCGCATCGCGCTGAACGTCGACAACCTGTTCGACCGCCGCTACTACGCCAGTTCGTACAGCCGGTTGTGGGTCGCGCCGGGCAGCACGCGCACGGCGACGGCAACCCTGTCTTACCGCTACTGAGGAACCGCCATGAACACCCGACGTATTCTCTCGATCGACGTGATGCGCGGCCTCGTCATGCTCCTGATGACGGTCGACCACGTGCGCGAGACGTTCTATCTCCAGCACCAGGTCGGCGATCCGATGGACGTGGGCGCGACGCCGCCCGCGCTGTTCTTCACCCGCCTGGCGGCGCATTTCTGCGCGCCGATGTTCGTGTTCCTGACCGGCCTGTCGGCGTGGCTGTATGCGCATCCGCCCGGCGGCCGGCGCAGCGCGACGGGGTTCCTCGTCAAGCGCGGCCTGTTGCTGCTCGCGCTCGAGGTGACGGTCGTGAATGCCGCCTGGTCGGGGGCGCCGCAGTCCACCATTTACCTGCAGGTGATCTGGGCCATCGGCCTCGCCATGCTCGCGCTGGCGCTGCTGCACCGCCTGCCGCTCGCGCTGCCCGGTGTGCTGGGCCTGATCATCGTGGGCGGGCACAATGCGCTGGAACAGGGGACGTTGGCCCCGGCGGCGTGGACGATCCTCGAACAGCGCGGCTTCCTCGCGCTCGACCCGGTCCGCATCAAGGTCAGCTATCCCGTGCTGGCCTGGATCGGCGTGATCCTGCTGGGCTATGCGTGCGGCCCCTTGTATGCCAGGACGGCCGCGCCCGCGCTGCGCACGCGCTGGCTGACCCTCGTTGGCATCGCCTGTCTCGCGTCGCTCGTCGTCCTGCGCAGCGTGAACGCGTACGGCGAGCCCGTGCCGTGGACGCCGCAGGCTGACCCCGTGCGCGCCGCGATGTCCCTCCTCAACTTCACGAAATATCCGCCCTCGCTCGACTTCCTCCTGTTGACGCTCGGCGTGGGGTGCGTCGCGCTCGCGTGGATCGAGCGCGTGGACACGGTAGCGACCCGCGCGGCGGCGGTGTTCGGCGGGGCGCCGCTGTTCTACTACCTGCTGCACCTGTATGCGCTACTGGCGCTGCAGAAGCTCGCCGCCGCCGCGCTGGGCGTGCCGCGCGCGGACGTGGCGCACGTCTGGCAGGTGTGGGCGATCGCCGCGCTGCTGGCTGTCGTCCTGTATCTGCCGACGCGGCTGTTCGGCGCGTACAAGCGCACGAGCGGGAAACGATGGGTGAAGTATTTCTGATAAGCTTGTCAACTCATCCAGAGAGGAGCCCATGAACGAGCGGACCGCACGCGATGTCGTCCTGATGCGCGCCATCGAAACCGCCGACACGAAGCGCGAGATCCTGACCGAAGACGACCGCGTCTACGCCAGCCGCAGCGCGCGCGAGCTGGCGCACTGGCAGGCGGCCGAAGGCAAGAGCGAGCCGCGGCTCGACCACTTCCTCGGCCAGCGCGCGGAACTCATCCTCAAGCGGCTGGCCGAGCGCACGCCCGCGTTTGCCGCGTTCCGCCAGCGGCGCAGCCTGCTGCCCATGCTGGCCGTGCTGCTGCCCATCATCGGCTTCGCGGCCGGCGCGGGGCTGGACCGCATCGGCAATCCGCATCGCGTCGACCTGCTGTCGGCGCCGCTGCTCGCGATCCTCGCGTGGAACCTGCTGGTCTACGTCGCGCTGATCGTGTGGGCGCTCGTGCCGTCGAAGCGCACCGGCTGGGCGAGCCCGCGGCTGCTGCGCCGCCTGTCCGTCGGCAGTTTGCGCGGCAG
>NZ_JBKYMO010000469.1:0-4282 GCF_047302915.1 Massilia sp. CT11-108
CGGCCGCCCTGCCGGGCATGCCGGCGCCCGCCATGCCGGCCCCGGCGCCGGAACAGGATGGCGTGTCGGAAGTGCGCATCACGCTGCTGGCCCCCACGGAGCTGTTCGTCCTCGGCCGCAAGACGGGCGCGATGAACGTGATCCTGCAGGATGCCGACGGCCGCTGCCACCTGAAGGACATCGTCGTGACCGTCGATCCGGAAGCGCTGCAGTCGCTGCTGGCTGACCTGGTGCCGGACGAACGCGGCATCCGCGTCAAGGCCGCCGAAAACAGCCTCGTGCTGACGGGCGAAGTCAGCGACGCCGCGGTCCTCGACCAGGTGCTGGCGCTGGCCGCGTCCTACGGCGACGGCAAGAAGGTCGTGAACCTGCTGCACGTCGCGGGCGCCCAGCAGGTCATGCTCGAGGTGAAGATCGCGGAAGTCAGCAAGACGCTGCTCGACAAACTTGGTTCCAGCGTCGGCCTCGCCCGCAGCCGCAATGGCGGCACGGACACGTTCTCGCTGCTGTCGAACTTCCTCAGCGAAGGCGGCGGCTTCGCCCAGGCGATGCGGCTCGGCCGCACGACGCTGCAGGTCGACGGCCAGAAGGACGACGGCCTCGTGCGCGTGCTCGCGGAACCGAACATCATGGCCGTCAGCGGCCAGCAGGCCAGCTTCCTCTCGGGCGGCAAGATCTTCATCCCGGTCGCGCGCGATCCGGGCGCCGGCGGCTTCACGACGATCACGCTGGAAGAAAAGGAATTCGGCATCGGCATCAAGTTCACGCCGACGGTGCTGGGCGGCGCGCGCGTCAACCTCAAGATGGTGTCCGAGGTGTCCGACCTGTCGCAGACCGGCAACCCGTTCGCGACGATCAACGGCGTCACCTCGGTGCTGCCCTCGTTCACCGTGCGGCGCGCCGACACGACGGTGCAGCTGAACGACGGCCAGAGCTTCGTCATCGCGGGCCTCATCAAGAACAACACGACGGAGACGGTCAAGCGCTTCCCCGGCCTGGGCGAGATCCCCGTGCTCGGCGCGCTGTTCCGCAGCAGCGAATTCCAGAAGGACCAGACGGAGCTGATGTTCGTCGTCACGCCCCGCCTCGTCAAGCCGCTGGCCGCCACGCCGCGCCTGCCCACCGACAACCACGTGCCGCCGGCACGGGCCGACGTGTACCTCAACGGCAGCCTCGAAAGGAGCGACAAATGAAGACCCTCACCGTATGCGCGCTGGCGCTGCTGGCCGCCGGTTGCGCGGCGACCCCGACCCCGCGCTACGACATGCAGCTGGGCGCGGCCGTGCGCGAGGCCAGGCTGGCGATGACGATCGATCCCGCCGCGGGCAGCCGCCCCGACGAGGTCAAGGGCATCGACGGCCGCGCCGCGAAGGAAGCGATCAAGCGCTACCGGGATTCGTTCAAGGAGCCGCCGCCCGTCGTGAACGTCGTCAACATCGGCGGCGCGCTCGGCGCAGGCAACGGCGGCTCCGGCGGCCGGTGAACATGTTCCACTCACGATCAGCTTGAAAGGACACACCTGGACGAATGCGGAGCGCCGTCGGCTCCGATATGAAGTAGTAGCAGAAGCAGCAAGGGGCCGACCGCGGTCGACCCATGATTTTCCACCAACCAGTCATTGAAAGGACTTCGACATGGACATCCTGACCACCATGAAAACCCTGGCCGCCGACTTTGCACGCGAAGAAGAAGGTTCGCAAGTCGTCGAATACGGACTCATCATCGCCCTGGTGTCGATCGCGCTGGCCATCGGCCTCGCCAAGATCGCCGGTTCCGATCCGTTCTCGGCGTTGGCCACCAAGATCGGTAACTGCCTGAACGGCAACTGCACCCCTAGCGGCACCTAGACCGGGCCACCGTGGACCTGGTCCTCTGCCGGAAGCCAGGTCCACGAATCGCGAGAGGAGGAGGACGATCATGCGGTTCCTGATCAAACAGAGGAGAAACGAAGCGGGCGCGGTCATCGTCACCGTCGCGCTCCTGCTGTTCCTGCTGCTCGGCTTCATGGGACTGGCGCTCGATCTCGGCCATCTCTTCATCATCCGGACGGAACTGCAAACGTCGATGGACGCGTGCGCCCTCGCCGCCGCGCAGGAATTGAACGGCCAGCCCGATGCGCTGGCACGGGCCACCAATGCCGGCATCGCGGCCGGCAACGCGAACCGGGTCGACCTGCAGTCCGCGACGTGGAAAGGCAAGGGCCAGGTGACGGCCGCCGACATCACGTTCCGCGACCAGAACCACGACGTGGGCGCCACCAGTGCGACGGCGCGCTACGTACGCTGCAACCACACCCAGCACGACACGGCGACGAACCTCGTCCACATGGCCGGCCTGCTCGTCGGCTCCTCGGCGTTCGCCGCGAAGATGGACGTCGCCGCCCTGGCGGAAGCGACGACCACGCCGGCCCAGTCGGCCTGCCCCATGCCCCTCGCACTGAAACCGAAGGCGGGCGGCGCCAAACCCAATTACGGGTTCGTCAAGGGCGAATGGGTCACGCTGTTAAGCAAGAGCAATGCCTCAGCCGGGCAGATCGGCTGGGCGAACCTGGACGGCAGCAGCAGCGCCTCGGAAACGGAAGCAGAACTGAAAGGCTATTGCGGCACCAGGGTGGGCAGCAAGCTGGGCACGCCCGGTGTGCAGGGAACGATCGCGGATACCTGGAACACACGCTTCGGCATCTACAAGAACAACAGCGGACCGGATGTCGCGAGCCCCGATTTTACTGGCTACGTATATACCAAGGCCGGCACCTGGCAGGCTGGCAGCAATGCCTACAACGATTTCGTCGATCAGCGCCAGAGTTTTACCAACTGCGCCGCGTCGGTCAGTGCCTGTGAGAACCTGACCAAACTCAAACTCAACCAGTTCAAGACGGTCGCCACGGGCGGGCCGAACGGTGACCTCAAAAAGTACGGCAGCAACCGGCGGCTCGTCGTGGTGCCGGTCGTCGACGGCGGCAGCAACGTAATCGACTTCGCGTGCATGCTCATGCTGCAGCCGATTCCCTCGCCGTTCGACGACGTGCAGCTGGAATTCCTGGGCAACGCGTCGGATGCGGCCAGTCCCTGCACGGCCAACGGTCTCCCGGGCGGTCTCGCGGGGCCGCTCGTTCCCGTCCTCGTACGTTAGGAGTTCGCCATGAAGAACCACAAAGGCGTTGCGCTCGTCGAGTTTGCCCTGGTCCTGCCGCTGCTCGTCATGCTGCTGTTCCTGACGACGGAATTCGGCCGCGCCTACTACCAGTACGACACGATCACGAAAGCGGTACGGCAGTCGGCGCGCTACCTGTCGGTCCGCGCCCAGGGCACGGGCATCGCCAACGCCAGGAACATCATCGTCTACGGGAACCCGAACGGCACCGGCTCCCCGCGCATCGCGGGACTGACGCCGTCCAACGTGCCCGATCCCGTCTGGAGCACGACGGGCAGCTACCCGGTCATGAACACCGTCACCGTCAGCGTCACCGGATTCACGTTCGTGCCGATGGCCGGCAACGTGTTCGGCATGCGTCTCAACAACATCGTCTTCGGCACGATCCAGGCCACGATGCGGAGCCCGTCATGAACACCAGACAAAAGGGTTCGACCAGCGTCGAATTCGCCCTCGCCTTCCTGCTGCTCCTCGGCTTCGTGCTGGGCATCCTCGACTTTGCGCGCCTGCTGTACACGTGGAACGTCGCCGGCGAGACCGCCCGCGCCGGCGCCCGGTACGCCGTCGTGTGCGCGGATCCGACCGACAAGGCACGGATCCTCGCGACGATGCGGGGCCTGATGCCGCAGATTTCCGACATCGACGTCGCCTGGCAGCCAGCCAACTGCGATGCGACCAACTGCGAATCCGTCACCGTCTCGATCACGGGCCTGCAATTCCGCTGGATCGCGCCCATCCCGAGCCTGCTGGCCAGCCCGCTGGTGATGCTGCCCGGTTTTTCGACCTATCTCCCGCGCGAGATGATGACCTACAACCCCCTGCTCTGCTAGCCCATCGAGAGGACACCATGAAAATCGTAATCGTTTCCGAGGACAAGGCCTTCCTCAAGCTGGCGGCCTCGATCCTGGCCATCACGGGCCATGACATCATGAGCACGGCCGGCAACGCGGCCGAGCTGCGCACGCTCGCCAAGGCACTGGCGCCGGACGTGCTGCTGCTGGACGGCCGCGACGACAAGGCGCTCGACTTCGCCCAGATCGAGCGCACGACCCTGCAATGTCCCGGCGTGGCGGTGCTGCTGCTGTCCACCGCGCGCGCGCCCGGCTTCCTGATCGACGCGATGCGGGCC
>NZ_JBKYMO010000470.1:0-4280 GCF_047302915.1 Massilia sp. CT11-108
ACGCGCTGTCGCTGATGACCGCGCCGCGCCGCCCCGCGTACTACCTGGGCGCCGGCGAGAAGGACCGGGAAATCCTCACCAACTCGCACCTGCGCGTGCTCGCGCTGGCCGGCGTCATGATGCAGGCGCTGCTGCGCAATCCGCTCGCCGACCCGTACGTGCTCGGCATCTCGGCCGGCGCGTCGGTCGGCGCGCTGTTCGCGCTCCTGATGATGTGCGCGGCGGCCACCGTGGACGGCGCGGCGATGGCCGGCGCGGTGACGATCGCCCTGCTGCTCTACCTGCTCGCGCGGCGCGACATGCGTAGCGGGGTTGCGGTGGAAGGCGGCACGTCGATGCTGCTGCTGACGGGCACGATCATGCAGGCGGCCAGCATGGCGCTCGTCACGCTGATGCTGTCGATCGCGCCGGAAGGGCGCCTGCGCAGCATGGTGTTCTGGATGATCGGCGACCTGGCCGGCGCGCCGCTGCGCATCCTGCCCTGGATCGTGCTGGCCGCGGCGCTCGTGTACGCGCTGCGCAACGCGCGGGCGATGAACATGCTCGCGCTGCACGCGGAAGCCGCCGCCACGCTGGGTGTGCGCGTGGGCGCCGTGCGCAAGGGCCTGTTTTTCGTATCGGCCGTGCTGACGGCGAGCGCGGTGACGAGCGCCGGCGCCATCGGTTTCGTCGGTCTGATCGTGCCGCACGCGTGCCGCTTCGCGTTCGGCCCGGACCACCGCGTGCTCATCCCGGCCGCCGTGCTGGGCGGCGGCAGCCTGCTCGTGCTGTGCGATACGGTCGCGCGCACGGTCGTCGCACCGACCCAGCTGCCAGTCGGCGCCATCACGGCGCTGATCGGCGCGCCCGTCTTCCTGTATCAACTGCACCGCATGCACAAATGACGATCGCGACCCGACAACTGGAATTGCGCGCCGGCGATCGCGTACTCGTGCACGGCCTGGACTGGGTCGTGCGCGCCGGCGAATGCTGGTCCATCATCGGCCGCAACGGCGCCGGCAAGAGCACCCTGCTGCGCACCGTGGCCGGCCTGCGCGCGCCCGATGCCGGCACCGTCGCGCTGCACGACCGTCCGCTGTCCGCCTGGCCGCTGGAAGCGCTGGCACATGAACGCGCGTACCTGCCGCAGTCGCGCAGCGACGCGTTCGCGTACAGCGTGATGGAAACCGTGCTGTCCGCGCGCCATCCTTACCACGCCAACCATTACTGGGAACAGAGCGACGACCACCACGCGGCCGTGAACGCGCTCGTGGCGATGGAAGTCGACCACCTCGCCACGCGCGACGTGCGCACGCTGTCCGGCGGCGAGCGCCAGCGCGTGGCCATTGCCGCGCTGCTCGCGCAGGACACGCCGCTGCTGCTACTGGACGAGCCGGCGAACGCGCTCGACCTGGCGCACCAGGTGCGCACGATGTCGCTGCTGTCGCGCCTGTGCCGGCAAAGCGGCAAGACCATCGTGATGATCGGCCACGACCTGAACCTGGCACACAGTATTTCCACCCACGCCCTGCTGCTGATGGGCGACGGCCGCTGGCATGCCGGCACCGTCGACGACGCACTGCAGGCACCGCTGCTGAGCAGCTTTCTCGGCCACCCGATCGACGCAATCGAGAACAAGGGCCGTCGTATTTTCATTCCCCTGGAGGCCCCTCATGACTGAAATGACCCCTGAACAAACCGCGGAACTGAACGAGCGCCACCGCGCGCGCATGGAGCGCAAGAAGGCCGTCATCGACGCCAAGATCGCCGCGGCCGACAAGAAGATCGGCATCATCATCGTCAACACCGGCAACGGCAAGGGCAAGAGCTCGAGCGCGTTCGGCATGGTCGCGCGCGCGCTGGGCCACGGCATGAAGGTCGGCGTCGTCCAGTTCATCAAGGGCGCGATGTCCACCGGCGAAGAGATGTTCCTGCGCCGCTTCCCCGACGACGTCAGCTTCCACGCGATGGGCGAAGGCTATACGTGGGAGACGCAGAACCGCGAGCGCGACATCGCCAAGGCCGAGGAAGCCTGGGAGCAGGCGCGCCGCTTCCTGGCCGATCCCGCCTGCGGCCTCGTCGTGCTGGACGAATTGAACATCGCGCTGAAGTATCGCTACCTGGACGTGCACACGGTGATCGCCGACCTGCTCGACCGCCCGGAGATGCAGCACGTCGTCGTGACGGGCCGCGCCGCGCCGCCGGAACTCATCGCCATCGCGGACACCGTGACCGAAATGAACGTCGTCAAGCACGCCTTCAAGGCGGGCATCGCGGCGCAGGCCGGGACGGAGTGGTGATGGCCTCCGGCGCCCGCATGCTGCTGGTCGCGGCCATCGCGTCCGGCCAGGGCAAGACGACGGTCACGGCCGCGCTCGCGCGGCGCCTGCGCCGCATGGGCCAGCGCGTGCACGTCTTCAAATGCGGGCCCGACTTCATCGACCCGATGGTCCTCGAACACGCGAGCCGCGCGAAGGTCCACACGCTCGACCTGTGGATGGTCGGGCTGGAGCAGAGCCGCCGGCGCCTGGCGCGCGCCGCGCGCGACGCGGACGTCGTATTGGTGGAAGGCGTGATGGGCCTGTACGACGGCGATCCGTCCGCCGCCGACCTCGCGCGCGCATTCGATCTGCCCGTGCTGGCCGTGATCGATGCGTCGGCAATGGCGCAGACGGCCGGCGCGGTCGTCATGGGCCTGCGCGACTACGGGCCCGTGCGGATGGCCGGCGTCGTCGCCAACCGCGTCGCGAGCGAAGGTCATGCACGCATGGTCGCGGCGTCGCTGCGCGACATCCCGCTGCTCGCGACCCTGCCGAAGCAGGCGCGCCGGCTGCCGGAACGCCATCTCGGCCTCGTCGTGCCGGGCGAAGTCGCCGACATCGACGCCATCCTCGACGAACTGGCCGACCAGTTGCAGCTGGACGAGGCGCAGTGGAATGCGCTGGCGCCGCAGCTCCCGGACGAAGCCTTGCCGGAAGAACCGGTCGCGCCGCTGCTGTCCGGGCTCACGGTGGCGATCGCGCGCGACGCCGCGTTCTGCTTCCTGTACCCGGCCAACGTCGACACGCTGGAAGCGCTGGGCGCGCGCGTCACGTGGTTCTCGCCGCTGGCGGACGAACCGGTGCCCGAGGATGCCGACGCCGTCTACCTGCCGGGTGGCTACCCGGAACTGCACGGCGAAGCGCTGGCGCAGGCCGGGCGCTGGCGCGAATCGATCCGCGCGGCGCATGCGGCCGGCCTGACTATCCTCGCGGAATGCGGCGGCATGATGGTGCTGGCCGAGTCGCTCGTAGACAAGGAGGGCCGCGACTGGCCGATGGCCGGCCTGCTGCCGGGCCGCGTGCTGATGCAGCCGCGTTTGGCCGGACTGGGATCGCAGGGACTCGCGACGAACGCCGGGCAGATGCGCGGCCACACCTTCCACTATTCGCGCCTGGAGACGCCGCTTGCGCCAGCCGCGTGGACGGTCAAGCATCCGTCCGGCACGCAGGGCGAGGCCGTCTACCGCGTCGGGTCGCTGACGGCGTCGTACTTCCACGCGTTCTTTGCCTCCAACCCGGCCGCCGTCGCGAGCCTGTTGCAGGGAGAGCTGGAATGAGCCGCACCCTTCTCCTCGGCGGCGCGCGGTCCGGCAAGAGCGGACTGGCCGAGCGGCTCGCGCGCGAGTCCGGCAAGGACGTCGTGTATGTCGCGACGTCGTATGCGGGCGATACGGAGATGTCGGCGCGGATCGACCATCATCGCGCGCGCCGGCCGGCGGAGTGGAAAACAGTGGAAGAGCCGACGGCGCTCGCGGCCACGTTGCGAATCCTGTGTGCGCCGGAGCGCATCGTGCTCGTCGACTGCCTGACGTTGTGGCTCACGAACCTGATGTTCTCCACGCGGCAGGAATTTCCCGAGGTCGGCCCCATCGACCTGCCGCCGCTGTTCGTTGACGAACGCGCCGCGCTGCTCGACTGGCTGGACGCGACACCCGCCGGCGACGTCGTCTTCGTATCGAACGAAACCGGCATGGGCATCGTGCCCTACGGCGCCGTCTCGCGCGCGTTCGTGGACGAAGCGGGCCGCCTGAACCAGGACGTCGCGGCGCGCTGTGACCGCGTGCTGTTCGTCGCGGCCGGCCTGCCGCTCGTGCTGAAGGGCGCGCCATGCTGAGCGGACTGGCGCCCACGACGCTTGCGCTGGCGCTCGTCGCCGGCGTTCTGCTCGACCTGTTGCTGGGCGAGGCGCGGCGCGTTCGTCAACGAACAGCGGCGGCAGGTCGATGGGGCCGACCTCGGGAAATTCCTGCCGCGTGGAGA
>NZ_JBKYMO010000471.1:0-4273 GCF_047302915.1 Massilia sp. CT11-108
GCAACAGCCCGGGGCCCGCCGCGAGGCCGCCCGCGAGCGACGCGAGTCCGAACAACGCGAAGCCGGCGACGAGCATCCTGCGCCGGCCGAACAGGTCGCACGCGCGGCCGCCGAGCAGCAACAGCCCGCCATACGGAACGATGTACGCGCTGACCACCCATTGCAACGTCTGCGGCGTGAAGCCGAGGGCCGTGCGGATCGACGGCAGCGCCACGAAGACGATCGTATAGTCGAGCGAGATGATGAGGTGGGCAAAGGCCAGCAAGGCGAGCGCGGCGAGGTGGCGCCCGCGCGGCGCGGACGTCGATGATGTCGTGTCGGTCATGGGTTCCTCCTGTTGACACGGGCATTATCGAAGCGGCGCCGGCGCCTCCGCCATCATCGATTTTGCATGCCCTGGCCACGGGCGTACAGGGCGGGCGCGTCAGGACGCCGTGCACTCCAGCCGGGTCGGCAATTCCGCCGCCAGGAAATCGACGAGCGCGCGCAAGCGGACGTTCTCGCGCATGTCGGCGTGGAAGCCGAGGCGCAGGTCGAGTGCCGGATCGGACGCCGGAACAACGAGGCGGTGCAACTGCGCGAACGATTCGCCCAGCGGACGGGGCACGTGTCCGATCGCCTCCCCGGCCAACGTCGCGGCCACGACCGTATGCATGTCGCCGGCGCGCAGTATGACGTGCGCATCGGGCAGCACCGCGCGGATCCATGCGTCGTGCAGGAATACGTCCTCCTGCGGTTCGATCAACACCAGGCGGTGGCCGCGCCCCTGCTGCGCCGGGTCCGGCAGACCGTGGCGTTCGATGTAGCCGGGAGCGGCGAACAGGCTGTAGGGAACGGTGGCGAGGCGACGCTGGATGAGGTTGTCCTGTTCGATCCGGCGGAACGCAACGCTCAGGTCCGCCTCGCGGGCCGCCAGATTGAAATTGCGCTTTTCGTTGATGAGCCGCAGCGTCAACCCGGGGTGCTGCGCGCCGAAGCGTGCCAGCAGGGGCGCCACGAAGGCGGCGCCGAGCCAGTCGATGCTGGTAATCGTCAGCGCGCCTTCAAGGCCGTCCCCGGTCGCCGCCAGCTTACGCAGTACACCTTGTGCTTCGGCATCCATGCGCTCCAGGCCAGCGAGCAGTCCGGCACAGGCGGCGGTCGGCACCATGCCGTACATGTCGCGGTCGAACAGCTGGATGGCGAGACGCCCTTCGATGGCGGCCACGCGGCGGCTCACGGTCGGCTGGGTCAGGCCGAGGACGCGCGCAGCACCGTTGAGCGAACCATGCCGCGCAACCGCGAGCAGGACGCGCAGGTCATCCCAGCCGGGACCGATCGTCATGTGTGCCATCCTCAGAAAATCGACGCCAGCAGCAAGCCTCCGCAGACCGCCACGTTGCTGAAAAAACCGTTCGCGGCGCCAAAGCGCTCCCGGCCCGACAGGCGCCAGAAGTCGAGCAGGGTTACGCTGGCGCAAGTCGTAAATGCGAGCAATGCAATCGCGCTGGCGTGGCGCGACGGCTGCCAGAGCAACCCCAGGCCGGCCACGATCTGCACGGCCGACCCGGCGGCAAGCATCGCCCGGGGCGCGGGCCAGCCGCGGACGGCCAGCATACTGCACATTTCGCGGAAACGGAGAAAGTGAGCACAGCCCGCGCGTACGAAATTCAGGGCGATACACGCGAGCGCAACCATCGATACTGCGGACATGAGCATTCTCGAGAATGAGGAAAACCCGATTCTCGGGTCCGCCGCGCCCTGATGCCATCATCGATTTTGCATGCCCGGTCTGCGTGGTGCGCGTTCACACTGTCGCCATGTCCTCGACCCGCAAATAATTGACGAGTTCATCGCGCTCGAACGATCCATCCCACTGTTTTTCGCCTAGCAGTTGCGGCAATGCGCTGTGGGCCAGCAGCGCGTGGAATCTATCCTTGATGAGTTGCGGCCGGATGTCGCGGACGCGCACCCGCGACACCTTGCGCGATAAATCCATCACGATCCCGAACAGGATCCAGTCGAGCTGCAACAGCAGCATGCTGGCCGACTGGATCGCCCGCGGCGCAATGCTCGTTTCGTACAGCCGGGCCACCGACGATTGCCGCGCCTCGGCGTCGTCGCCGGCATCTCCCGTCAATTCCTCCGGCCACCAGGCGAGTACCTGGTTCAGCAGGCACGCGAAATCGGCATGGTCGGGAAGGATGATTTGCCCATCAAACATAAAAGAAAGGTAAGAAATATTACCGGGCAGTATATCGATCAAAGTGAACGAAAAGCTCTCACAATTTCACCATTAAAAGGAATCGCACTGTTCAGATTGCATACGGGTCTGCGAACGTTGCTCATGGCATTCATAGATAACGGTTTATAGTCCATAAAACGCTATCTATGAAACCATTTCGTAGAAAAAGCCTTTATAGATAATCGCTTACTTGCTGTAAGACGCGTTCTTTGATAGCCTCGAAACATGCCCAAAAAACTTTCAAATGCCGACATGTGGCCGACGCTCGTGCAGGAGCGCCTGGTCGAATGGGGCCGCTGCGTCAATGTGCAGCGTATGCAGCAGCGCATCACGGCGGCCGACCTGTGCCGCCGGCTGGGCATTTCGGAAGCCACGCTGCGGCGCCTGGAACGGGGTGATCCCGGCGTCGGTGCCGGGGCCTACCTGAATGCGCTGCTGACCCTGGGCATGGCGGATGAAGCCACGCCAGCCTTGAAACCCGAACTCTGGCGCAAGGCCCCGGGCAAGCGGGTCCGGCCGACGCGACAGGAGCAAGGGGCCACATCCGATGCCGATTATTTCTAAGCCGTTGTACGTGTACCTGCAGCGCCCGGACGACGGCGCATGGGTCACCGTGGGCCGCTACGTGGCCAGCGCGCCCGGCGAAGGCACGTTCATGTATGCGCCGTCGTATGTCGACAGCGGACTTGCGTGGGCGATCGATCCCGTGAACCTGCCGTTCGTACCCGGCACCCAGTACAGGACCCGGCATTACCGGGGATTGCACGACGTCCTGCGCGACGCGTGTCCGGATGCCTGGGGCCAGGCCTTGTTGCGGCGCGAATACAACCTGCCCGCCGACGCCCCGCCGTTGCAATACCTGATCAAGGCCGGCAATATCGATCGCTGGGGCGCGCTCGCCGTCGGGTCGACACCCCGGTTTTCCGGCGCGGCGCTGAACAGTCCTCCCTTGCCCCTGCTCGACCAGCTGGTCGAGGAACTGGCCGCGCTGGCGGAACACCGGCCACCGGTCCGGCCCGCCATCCGGCGGCGGCTGGTGCAGACGGCCAGCGTCGGCGGCGCGCGTCCGAAGACGACCGTACGCGATGACGCCGGCGCCTTCTGGCTGGTCAAGCCGCGGATGCTCATGGACCCGGCCGACATCCCACGCCTCGAACACTTCGCCCTCGAATGGGGCGCGGCGAGCGGGCTGGATGTGGCGGAAACCGTCCTGCATCCAGGGCCGGGAGGCCGCAGCGTCCTGCGCGTGCGCCGCTTCGATCGCGACGGCGGCCGGCGCTTCATGTGCGTCAGCGCGGCGTCCCTGCTGCAGGCGGAATATCCGGACAATCCGGCCCACACCGACCGCTGGAGTTACCCGCGCCTGGCCGAAGAACTGCGCCGGGTCGGCGCACCGCCGGAGGATGGTATCGAACTGTTCGGCCGCATGGTCTTCAACGCCGTCTGCGGCAACGACGACGACCATGTGCGCAACCACGCGATCGTCCATGGGCAAGGCCGCAAGGGCTGGCGCCTCGCGCCGGCGTTCGACGTCGTGCCGAATCCGGCAGAAACGCCGCGTCGCCTGGTCATGCAACTGTCCAGGGGGCGCTTCGACATCGCGCGGGACGCCGTCCTCGGCGACGCCGTCCGCTTCGGTTTCACGGGGCGCGACGCCTGCGCGGCGTATCTCGACGCGCTGCTGGCGCGCATCGAGGCGGCGTTTCCGCTGGCCGCCGCGTGGCTCACGGACGACTGGCGCGCGACGCTGCACGCGCGGATGACGGCGAACCTCGCGATCCTGCGCGGCACGTAGCCCTACTCGTCCACCTTCGCATCCTCGCTCTTGGCCGCTTCCATCGCCTCCGGCTCGAGCATTTCCGCCGATTTGTTCATGCGGATGAACACGCCCCAGCCGGCCATCAGCAGCCCCGCCGCGACGAGCACCGACGCCGCGTGCGGCAGCAGTTCCGGTTCCTCGTGCAAGGCCTTGAACGTGCCGACCAGCCCCTCGATCGACAGCGCGACCACGACGACGACCATGAAGCGCGACAGGTAGCGGCGCACGCG
>NZ_JBKYMO010000472.1:0-4266 GCF_047302915.1 Massilia sp. CT11-108
CCAGTCGGGCGCGGACATCGACGACGCCGGCCGCCCGTCCAGCAGGGCGCCGCCGTCGTGCGGATCGAGGTCGGCCAGCATGCGCAGCAGGACGCTCTTGCCGGCGCCGGACGGTCCCTGGATCGCGATGCATTCGCCCGCGTGCACGTCGAACGTGAACGGTCCGCCGAACGGCGAACGCAGGTCGCGTGCCGACAGCAGGACGGTCGCGCTCAACCCAGCCATGCGCGCAGCATGTCCGCGCTTTGCGTCATGCCGGATTTCAGGCGGCGCTCGGCCTCTACGGCGCATTGTTCGGGCGTGCCGGCGCCCTGGTCGGACGCCTTCATCGCCATGGCCCTCGCGGCGATCCCGAAGGCGAGGATCGCTTCGTCCCAGGTGAGGCCCGAGGCCAGCGCGTGTTCGACGACGTGCGCCGTCAATGCGCCGAGCCGGTCGACCCGCGCACGGTCCATGTTGTCCAGTTTTAGCATCGCTCGTTCTCCATGGCTATCGTTTGCCACGTTGTAGCATGTCCGCGGCGGGGCGTCCGTGCGGTGGCGATCACGAACGGGCGGCGGCGCGGATCAGGTCGAAGGGGGAGATGTCGCGCACGGTCGAGCGCGAGTTCAGCAGGCTGTTGTCGAAATGGCCGAAGCCGCCCGGCACGCGGGCCCGGTCCTGCCAGTGGCGCAGGGGCGTCTCGTCGGCGCCGAACTGCGCCTCCAGCTCCAGCTGTTTGACGCGGGCGGTCAGGGTGGCGACGGTGCTGCGCAGTTCCGCCAGTTCGTGGTCGCGCTCGAGCAAGGCCTGGTCGTGGGCGGCGCGCAGCTGGCGCATGCGCTCGTCGAAGCCGGCGTGCAGGCGGTCGGCCACTTCGTCGACGAGGGCGTGCAGGACGCGGCCCGTGTCTTCGCGGCGCATGCCCGGCACGGCGTCCGCGCCGCCGTCTTCGGCGCGCAGCTCCTTCAGGTATTTGTGGATGGTCGACTTGGAGCCGCTGTCGCCGAGCGCATGGCGCACCGCGTCGACGGAGGGATGACGGCCCTCCGCCACCAGCCGGTCGCGGGCTTCCCTGACCTGCGATTTCGTGAGTCCGCTGCGCGCCATGAATACTCCACTTCGTTCGATCCGATCAGGAACTGGCCTGATTCACCAGTCCGCGGTGCCGCACGCGATGCAGTTTCGGATGCACGACCGGGACGGTCAGCATTGTACTGCCGACGGCCATCAAAAGGAGCGCGGTGAACGTTTCGCTCGTGATGATCTGCTTGTCGAGGAGGATGTTGGCGAAGATGATCTCGATGAGGCCCTTCGTCTGCAGCAGCCAGCCGATGATGGATGCCTCGCCGTCCTTCCATTTCAGGACCTTGCCGGCGATGTGGGCGCCGGCCAGCTTGCCGCCGACGGACGCGAACAGCAGCAGGCCGCCCGCGAAGAACACCGCATGGCCGCCCAGGTCCCACTTGGTGCGCAGGCCGGTGCTGAGGAAGAAGACGGGCATCAGCGTGAGCAGCACGTTCCTGAAGAGGGCATCGAGGTGTTCCTGCTCGAACCAGTCCGCGTCCATCACGACGCCGGCCAGGAACGCGCCCACCATGAAGTGCAGGCCGGCCCAGTCGGCGCCGAACGCGCAGGCGATCAGCCAGATCATCGCCACATACCAGCGGTCGGTCTGGCCCAGGCGCGCCATCAGGCGGCGGAACACGAACGTCAGCACGGTGAACGCGACGAGGAAGCCGAGTTGGCGGCCGATGCGTTCGAAGTCCAGCATGATGATGGCGAGGACGCCCCAGATCGCGACGTCGTCCAGGCTCGCATAGCGCAGGATGCGCTGGCCCATCGGCTGGCGCAGGAAATCGAGTTTTTCCATCAGCAGCACGAGGATCGGCAGCGCGGTCACGGCGCAGGCCATGCCCGTGCCCAGCGTGAACTGCCACGGCGCCGCCTGCGCGCCCATCCAGCCCGGATACGACATCAGCAGCGCGGCGGCCGCGCAGCCGAACAGCAGGGGCGTGCCCAGCGCCAGGCCGGCCGTCGTCGCGCTCTCGCGGCGGTAGGTCCAGACCTTCTTCAGGTCGAGCTCGACGCCGGCCAGCATCACGAACAGCATCACGCCCCACTGCGCGATGCCGTTCAGCGTCTTCACGACGTCCGGGTTGAACACGAACTTGTGGTACGCCGGGAAGGCCGCGCCCAGCACGCCGGGGCCCAGCACCACGCCCATGATGATCTGGACGATGACCAGGGGCGCGACGTAATCCGTGCGGCCCAGGCGCCAGATGGCGTACGGGACGACGAAGATGATCAGCATCGCAAGCAGGAAGGTTTCGGTTGTGCTCATGGGTCTCCTTGTTGTATTACGTAATTATGTAACATCATCCTAGCGAGAACTTGAACAAATGAAAAGGATTTCATGAAACCTTGCTTAGTCGACAATTTGTTGTCATAACATAAGAAAATCGTTACGATTCTGCGACGCGCCCAGCCGCGCCAACGACGAGGAACCCGTGGCATTCGACTTTTTCCGCAAGATTTCCCGCGCACCGACGCATCCCCGCACGGTGTCCCGGCCGCGCGAATTCGACGTCGCCGACCTGTACCGGGGACCGGTCGCCGCGGACGGCGGCACCGACGGCGCGGACGACATGGCGGGGCAGCTGGACGAGAAGCTGCGCCAGGCCTACTTCTGGATCGTCAACAAGGCGATCATCAGCCCGCACTACGACATCGAATTCAACGAGGGCCCGCCGCAGACGTTCACGGTGGGCGACAGCCGCCGCACCCTGACCTTGCCGTCGGGGCAGAGCTATTCCAGCTTCGTGCTGCTGCCGCTGCTGACGTTCGCCACGCGCCGCAAATGCCTGTTCGTCGGCGGCCCGGGGCGCGGCAAGACGGCCAGCGCGGTGCTGATGGGCGTGCTGTCCGGCGCCAGCGTGCGCGACGTGCGGCGCGCCATGCAGCACGGCCATCCGCAGATGACGATCGCCGACCTGCTCGGCAATCCGCTGCCGGCGGACCTCGTCAACGCGCAGGACATGGCGCAGATCCGCATCGCGTGGCGCGCGTGGCTGGGTATGCGCGTCAAGATCGTCGACGAGTACAACCGGATCCCCACGCGCACGCAGAGCGCGCTGCTCACCGTCATGGGCGACAACTACGCGGAAGTGCTGAACCAGGTGTACGAATGCCCGGAGTCGGCGTGGTACCTGACCGCCAACGACGAGCAGGGCGGCGGCACGTACGAGGTGATCGAGGCGCTGCGCGACCGCATCGACGTCGTCGTGCAGGCCCTCGCGTTCAACCCGCGCTTCCTCGACGAGCTGCTCGTGCGGATCGAGGAAGACGTGCGGCCGGAAGAACTCATGCCGCGCGAACTGGTGTTCACGGACGAGGAAGTCGACCGCATGGGCCGCGCGATCCGCGCCGTCGAGGTGCCGGTCGACGTGCGCCGCCGGGTGGAATTCTTCGCCAGCCAGTTCGAGCTGGCCGAGATGGCCGGCGGCCAGTTCGAATACATGACGAAGGACACGGCGCGCCTGTCCGGCATCGCGTGGCACGAGCTGGCGGCGCTCGACAACGGGCGCGACCGCATGAAGGACCTGGGCTGCCAGACCCTGAACGGCCTCTCCGTGCGCAATCTCATGACCTTGCTGCTGTTCGCCAAGGCGCTCGCCTGGTTCCGCGGCAATCCGCAGGTGGAGCTGGACGACGTGCGCCAGATCCTGCCGTTCGTCCTGCACGACAAGCTGCGGCCCGACCCGGACGCGCCGTTCTTCGCGCTGCCCGAAAATGGCCCGTACCGGTCCGACCGCGTGAGCTGGCTGCGCCGCCTGTTCGACCTGGCGAGCGCGGAATACGCGCGCCTCGATCTCGACCGCAACGATGCCGTCGGCGAGATGGCGCACGAATTCGCGCAGGGACTGGACGGCGTGTCGGAGCGCGAGACGCGCGCGCGGCTCGTGCGCATCGAAAAGCTGATCGGCGAGCGGGTCAAGGGCCGCAAGCTGTACGGCCACCTGTACGACGACCTGCTGAAACTGAAATACCTGCACCAGCGCTACACGAACTACCTGGCCTGGCTGCGCGCGCAGGCATGATCTCGTCTGCCTTCGCCGCCGCGCTGGCCGCCGGCCGCAACGCGTTCAACCAGCGCGTGCGCGACGCGCAGCGGCATTATCCGGCGTTCCGCACCGACGTCCTGCAGCGCTTCCTGGCGGATGAAGTCGACGGCGTCGTCGCGGCCGTCGATCCCGCCCGTGCCGGCGCGGTCGCGGACGCCGCGGT
>NZ_JBKYMO010000473.1:0-4252 GCF_047302915.1 Massilia sp. CT11-108
CCGACGCGTCGCGCCCGAAGCTCCACGTGGCGCCGACCGTCACGCCGTCGAACGTGCCGAGATAGCCGATCGCGTTGTCGCTGCGCGCGTTCGGCAGATACAGATCGATGCTGTTGATCGAGAAGAGGTTCGGCCCCAGCACGTCGCTCTTCATCGTGGCGAGATACGTCATGTTGAGGATGCGGCCCAGCTGCACCGTGCCCCAGCGGCCGCGCAGGCCGACCCACGCCTGGCGTCCGAACAAACGGCCGCCCTGCCCCAGCGTGCCGACGTCCGGGTTGAAGCCGCTCTCCAGGTTGAACACGGCGGAGAGACCGCCGCCGAGGTCCTCGCTGCCGCGCAAGCCGATGCGCGACGGCAGGCTGCCCGTCAGCGACGGTTCGCGCGTGACGCTGTGGCCCGCCGCGTCCGCGTTGTTCATGTGCGCCAGCGCCACGTCGACGATGCCGTACACCGTCACCTGGCTTTGCGCCTGCGCGCCGCCCGCTCCCAGACCCGCCGCGAGGGCGATCGCTACTGCCTTTTTCATCATGTCTCCTGTTGGTTGTTGTTCGGGCGACGACAAAGCGCCGCCCTGGATGCCGCGCACCCATGAAAAACGTTGGAAGGGAATCGGGTCAGGCTTCGGCGACGACGCCAGTGTGCTGCGGCACGGCGGACGCCGAGCGGCCGTGGCGGATCAGCGCGACCGACACGGCGGCGATGACGGCCGGGATGGCCATCGCCTGGAAGTTCTGCTGCAGCGGCAGCGCCATGCCGACGAGCGTGCCGATGACGATCGGCGCGAGGATGGCGCCGCTGCGGCCCACGCCGGAGGCCCAGCCGATGCCGGTCGAACGGATTGCGGTCGGATAGAATTGGCCGGCATAGGCGTAGGTGACGATCTGCGTGCCGATCGTCGATGCACCGGCAAGGCCCACGAGCACGAACAGCACGGGCGTGGGTACCGGATAACCCAGCAGCGTGATCGACACGGCGGCCAGCGCATACATCGCCACCAGCACGTACTTGATGTGGAAGCGGTCGGCGAGCCAGCCGCCGCCGACCGCGCCGATGACGGCGCCGAAGTTCAGCACGAGCACGAAGGTCAGCGCGGACCCGAGGCTGTAGCCCGCGCCGGCCATCAGCTTGGCGAGCCAGGAGCTCAGCGCGTACACCATGAACAGGCACATGAAGAAGGCGATCCAGAACATCGCGGTGGAGAATCCGCGGCCGTCCTGGAACAGCTGCCCGATCGGGGCGCCCTGCGCGCGGTCCGCGGCGGGCAGGTCGAAGCGGTCGCCGGCTTGCGCGCGGTACGACGGCTCCATGCGCGCGAGGGTGCGCTGCAATTCGGCCAGCCGGTTGCGCCGCACGAGGAACGGCATCGATTCCGGCAGGCTTTTCAGGATGAACGGGATCAGCAACACCGGCACGCCGGCCGCGAGGAATACGGACTGCCAGCCGTGGTGCTCGATCAGTCCCTTGCCCAGCAGCGCGGCCAGCATGCCGCCCACCGCGTAGCCGCTGAACATCAGGGTGACCATCGTGGCGCGGATGCGCCTGGGCGAATATTCCGTCATCTGGGCGACCACGTTCGGCATCACGCCGCCGATGCCGAGGCCCGCCAGGAAGCGCATCGCGCTGAACACGTACGGATCGCTGCTCATGCCCGCGGCGGCCGTGAACACGCTGAACAGCGCGAGGCAGATGACGATGGCGTGGCGCCGGCCGATGCGGTCGGCGATCGTGCCGAGGAAGATCGCGCCGAACATCATGCCGAACAGCGCGGAGCTGACCATGAAGCCGGCGTTCTGCGCCGTCACGCCCATCTCCTTCATGATCGACGGCAGCGCGATGCCGGCCACGGCGAGGTCGTAGCCGTCGCAGATGATGATGAGCGCGCACCACGCGAGGATGCCGGCGTGGAAGCGGTTGAACCTGGCCCCGTCGGCCAGTGCGTGGATGTCGATGTGCCGCATGCGATTGTCTCCTTATGGATGTGTTGTCGTGGGGTGATGCAGGATGCGGTGCGCCGCCATGCCGATGACGACGCCCCAGAACGCGGCGCCGAGGCCGAGGAAAGTCATGCCGGACGCGGTGGCGAGGAAGGCGATCACCGAGGCTTCGCGGTGGTCCTCGGCCGCCATCACGCCGGCGAGGTTCGACCCGATCGCGCCCAGCAGCGCCAGTCCCGCCAGGCAGACGATCAGTTCCTTCGGCAGCGCGGCGAACAGCATGACGATGGACCCGCCGCACAGGCCGGCGAGCAGGTAGAACACGCCGTTGGCGATGCCGGCCACGTAGCGGCGGCGCGGGTCCTCGTGCGCGTCGCGGCTCGTGCACATCGCGGCCGTGATGGCGGCGAGCGCGATCGTGATGCCGCCCGTGCACGCGACCGCCAGCGACACGAGGCTGCACGTGACGATCACCGGCCGCGCCGGCGTGGCGTAGCCGGACGTCTTCAGCACCGCCATGCCGGGCAGGTACTGGCCGGTCAGGGTCACCAGCACGAGCGGCAGCGCGAGGCTGAACGTGCCGGTCCAGCTCCACGCGGGCGCGATCACCGACGGCACGACGAACTCGAAGCGGACTGCGGCAAAATGCGTCGCGCCGGACAGCCACGCGATGCCGGTGCCGGCGCCGAGCAGCAGCACCACGCCGTAGCGCGGCACGGCGCGCCGGAACACGAGGTACGCGGCAATCATGCCGAACGCCAGCAGCGGCAGCGTGCCGGCCGTCCTGAACGCGTTCATCCCGAACGGTACGAGGATCCCGGCCATCATGCCGCTGGCGATCCCTTTCGGTACGTGGGCCATGATGCGTTCGAGGGAACCGGACAGGCCGATCGCGAGCAGGATGGCGGCCGCGGTGAGATAGCCCCCGACGGCTTCGGCCAGCGGCAACTGGGGAAAGAGCGTGATCAGCAGCGCCGTGCCGGGCGCCGACCACGCCGTGATGACGGGTACGCGCAGGCGCCAGCTCAGGACGATGCCGGCGATGCCCGCGCCGACCGAGATGCCCCACACCCACGATGCGAACATCGCGTCCGGCATGCGGCCCGCCTGCGCGGCCTGGTAGAAGATCGCCAGCGGCCCGGAGAACGAGACCAGCACGGCCAGGAAGCCCGCGGCCACGGCCGACAGGGATCCGTCGGACCAGCGCCGTCCGCGTACGGCGGCGCACTCCACCTGTCCTGTGCCCATGGGGTCTCCTTGTCTTATCGTTATCGGGACCAAGGGTAGAGAGATTGCACAGGCGCGTCCAAGACCGATTTGGTATCCATTCGATACCTGATGGGTATGACTATTGCCGTCAACGCCGATGCCGGCCGAAGAAGTCGAGCACCATACGGCTGGCATCCGGCCCTGCCTTCGCATTGAAGGCGTGTGCCGGGTCGCCGCCGCTCCATGCATGACCCAGGCCGAGGATGCGCACCACGCGCAGCACGACCTTGCGCCCCACGAGGTAGTCGTGGATTTCATGCGCATTGCGGCTGCAGCCCCGGCCCGCGGGCTTCGCCGCGATCCGCGTCGCCGGGCCTGCGGGCAACCCGTTCAATTGCAGCCACTGGCGTGCCAGCTGCCGCTGGTTCACCGGATCCACCACCTGGTCGTCCTCGCCCTGGATCAGCAGCGCCGGCATCGGTACGGCTGGGCGGCCGCGCAACAGGTTGCGAATGGCAGCGTCGGCCTGTTCCGGGGCGCCATGGCGCATGACGCGCAAGGCGCCGAGAGGGCCATGCCCCGCGCCGAACACGGGGCCCGAATGCAGCGCGACCGCGGCAATGAGTTCCGGATGGTTGGTTGCCAATATCGCCGCCATCCCCGCACCGGCGGAAAGCCCGCATGCATAGATCCGGCGCCGGTCGATGGGATACCTTTCGCACACGGTCCCGATCAACGACGCCAGCGCCCCGGTTTCTCCACCGCCTTGCTGCGTGGCCCGGTCGTACCAGCGCCAGCACCGCTGCGCCTGCACCGTCACCGACTGCTGCGGGTACAGCACGGCAAACCCCTTGTTCTCCGCCACGTGGTTCATGCGCGTGCCCTGCGCGAACTGCGTGGCGCTCTGGTGGCAGCCGTGCAGCATCACGACGAGCGGCCAGCCGCCAAGCGGCTGCTCGTCCCGCACGCGGTCCGGTAGGTACAGCCAGTATTGCATGTCGCGTGCGACTGCCTGGCCCTGCGTCGCGGGCAGCGGGAACCGGCCCGCCAGCCACCTGCCGGTTGCCGGCGCTGCTGATCCAGGGCGAGGACGACCAGGTGGTGGA
>NZ_JBKYMO010000474.1:0-4232 GCF_047302915.1 Massilia sp. CT11-108
GTGTCCCGCGGCAGGTTCAGGTCCGCGACGACGAGCGCGGCGCCCGCGAGCTGGGCCTGGCGCGCGTCGATGTACGCCGGCTCCATGCGGTCATACAGCGCCATGTCGGCCAGCGCCACGACCATCTCGCCGTCGCGGTCCAGCACGGCCGTGTACGTGCCGCTGCAGCAGCCGTCCAGGCGCAGCGCGCCGCGCACGTCGATGCCGAGGCTCTCGGCATGGTCGAGCAGGGCGGCGCCGGAGGAATCCGCGCCGATCGCTGTCAGCAGCGCGACCGTCGTGCCCAGCCGGGCGAGATTCTCGGCGATGTTGCGCGCCACGCCGCCGAACGATTCGCTCTGGCTGGCCGGGTTCGACGTGCGCAGGGCGAGCGGCGCCGTCGAGCGCAGCTTGCGGTCGAGGTTCGCCGCACCCACGCACACGACGGGACGGCGGTCCGGCAGCACGTAGGCGCGCCCGAGCAGCTTGCGCTCGCGGATCAGGCCCGCGATATAGCCGGCGACCGCGGAGCGCGACAGTCCGAGCTGGTTGGCGAGCTCCTGCTGCGAAATGAAAGGATTCGCGCGGATGGCCTCGTAGAGATGTTGTTTCTTCGACGGTTCTGTCACGATGACGGTTGGGTTAAACTTTTGTTTTTCATCTTAAACATATGTTTGCACAAGGTCAACGCGGGCATATGCATGATTGGAGTCTAGCGCGAATTTATTCCCGCAAGATATAAATCTGCCAGAAAAATGGTATTTGCCAACACAATCGGGGTTCATGCATAGTTGGCATATGTTGGTGCATCCCTCTGCCCCATTCTCGACCGGACCGCGACAATGACTACTCACTCCTTCAGCAACACTCCTTTCGAAGCCGCCGACGTCATCCGCGCCCGCAAGCCGGGCTTCACGCCGCGCGTGGCCCTGATCCTCGGTTCCGGCCTCGGTGTGCTGGCCGAGCAGATGGAGGATGCGGTGGCGATCAGCTACGCCGACCTGCCGGGCTTCCCGATCAGCACCGTGCACGGCCACGCGGGGGAACTGGTCCTGGGTACGCTGGCCGGTGTGCCGGTCGTGTGCATGAAGGGCCGCGGCCACTTCTATGAAGGTTACGGCCCGGCCGTGATGACCTCGGCCGTGCGCACGTTCAAACTGATCGGCTGCGAACTGCTGTTCGTGACGAACGCCGCCGGCTCGCTGCGTCCGGAAGTGGATGCGGGCAGCGTCGTCGTGCTGACGGACCACATCAACCTGCTGCCGGGCAGCCCGATGGCCGGCCCGAACGACGACCGCTTCGGCCCGCGCTTCTTCAGCATGGCCAATGCGTACGATGCCGACATGCGCGACCTGATCAAGGCCACGGCGGCGGAGAAGAACATCACCTTGAATGAAGGCGTGTACCTCGCCTGCCCTGGCCCGAACTTCGAGACGGCCGCCGAGATCCGCGCGTTCAAGGCGCTGGGTGCGGACGTCGTCGGCATGTCGGTCGTGCCGGAAGTGATCTCGGCCCGTCATTGCGGCCTGAAGGTCGCGGGCATGTCCGCCATCACGAACCTGGCCGAAGGCCTGACCCCGTTCCCGCTGTCGCACGAACAGACGCTGAAGTATGCTGCGATTGCGGCCAAGGATATGGTCACGCTGATTCACGGGTTTATTGAACGACTGGGTAAAACGACTAACGCGGCCTAAACACACCGTCGTTCCCGCGGACGCGGGAACCCATGCTGAGGTGCCGGCAATCGTTACGGGTAACGCCGACGCTGTCGAGTTCCGGGCTTCAGGATGGATTCCCGCCTTCGCGGGAATGACGTGTTATCTGACTTGGAAAAATAGACATGTCACGCGCATTCATCCTCCTGCTGGACTCCTTCGGCCTGGGCGCCTTGCCCGACGCCGACAAATACGGCGACGCGGGCGCCAACACCCTCGGCCATATCGCGAAGTGGGCCGCGGATGCGGGCAAGCCGATGTCGCTGCCCACGCTGGAAACCATCGGCCTCGGCGCCGCCGCGCACAAGGCGAGCGGCGAGTGGCCCGCGGGCTTCCAGAAACGCGATGGTTTCACCGGCGCCTGGGGCGTCGCGCGCGAACGCTCGACCGGCAAGGACACGCAGAGCGGCCACTGGGAAATCGCCGGCGTGCCCGTGCTGTTCGACTGGGGCTACTTCCCGAAGACCGTGCCCACGTTCCCGCAAGAGTTGACGGACAAGCTGGCCGAGATCACGAATGTGCCGGGCTGGCTGGGCAACTGCCACGCGTCCGGGACGACCATCATCACGGAACTGGGCGACGAGCATGTCGCGACGGGCAAGCCGATCATCTACACGTCGGCCGACTCCGTGATGCAGATCGCCGCGCACGAAGAGCACTTCGGCCTCGAGCGCCTGTACCAGGTGTGCGAAGCCGCCTATGAGCTGGTCAAGCCGTACAACATCGGCCGCGTGATCGCGCGTCCGTTCACCGGCAGCAACGGCAACTACAAGCGCACGAGCAACCGCCACGACTACGCCGTGCCGCCCGTCGCGCCGACCTTGCTCGACCACGTGAAGGGTGCCGGCGGGGAGGTCATCTCGCTCGGCAAGATCAGCGACATCTTCGCCGGCCAGGGCGTCACGCAACTCATCAAGGGCGCCGACAACATGGCGCTGTTCGACCGCCTGCTGGACGTGGCGGACACCGCGCCGGACAAGTCGCTCACGTTCGTGAACTTCGTCGATTTCGACATGCACTTCGGCCACCGCCGCGACGTCGCCGGCTATTCGAACGCGCTGCACGAACTGGATGCCCGCCTGCCGGACTTCATCGCGAAGCTGAAAGAGGGCGACCTCGTCGTCATCACGGCGGACCACGGCTGCGATCCGACGTGGCCCGGTTCCGACCACACGCGCGAACACATCCCGATGCTGTTCTTCGGCCCGGCCGCGCCGGCGCGCGAGCTGCCCGTGTCCGACACGTTCGCCGACATCGGCGCCACCCTGGCGCACCACCTCGGCGTCAAACTCCTTGCCAACGGAACCGCTTTGCTATGAGCCCGCATTTAGATCTCACCTTGGACTTTCAACGTAACACGGCAATCGACCTCGACCTGGGCTGGATCAACCACCTGAAGGTCAACCGCAACGCCGCCGACCGCCGCGCCGCCAGCCTCGCGAACCGCCGCACGGTCAAGAAGGAATACCAGGCCGCGTGGCTGATCCGCGCGATCGAGTGCATCGACCTGACGACCTTGTCCGGCGACGACACCCCGGGCCGCGTCGAGCGCCTGTGCCGCAAGGCGATGCGTCCGCTGCGCGCGGACCTGATGCAGGCACTGGGCCTTGACTCCCTGACGACGGGCGCCGTGTGCGTCTACCACGAGATGATCCAGCCGGCCGCGCAGGTGCTGCAGGGCCGCCTCCCGATCGCGGCCGTGTCGACCGCGTTCCCGGCCGGCCTGTCGAGCCTCGAAACGAAAATCCGCGAGATCGAGCTGTCCGTGGCCGCGGGCGCCACCGAGATCGACATCGTGATCACGCGCCAGCACGTCCTGACGGGCAACTGGCAGGCGCTGTACGACGAGATGGTCGCTTACCGCCAGGCGTGCGGCGACGCGCACGTGAAGGCGATCCTCGCGACGGGCGATCTCGTCACTCTGGAAAACGTAGCAAAAGCATCGTGGGTCTGCATGATGGCAGGCGCCGATTTCATCAAGACATCGACCGGCAAGGAAGGTGTGAACGCGACCATTCCCGTGTCGCTGGTGATGGTACGAGCGATCCGCGAGTACTATGAACGCACCGGCTACAAGGTCGGCTACAAGCCGGCCGGGGGTGTGTCCTCCGCCAAGGCCGCATTGCAATACCTGACCGTGATGAAGGAAGAGCTGGGCAACGAATGGCTGCAACCGCATCTGTTCCGCATCGGTGCCTCCAGCCTCCTGACCGACATCGAGCGCCAGCTCGAGCACTACGTCACCGGCAGCTATTCCGCGGCACACCGTCACGCGCAACCTTGACTCAGTTGATCACCCACGGACCTGTCATGCCCACTATTAAAGAAATTCTGCAAACTATGGATTACGGCCCGGCCCCCGAGAGCACCAAGGAAGCGCAAGCGTGGCTGGAAGCCCATGGCCGCCGTTTCGGCCTGTTCGTCGACGGCGCCTGGACCGATGCGAATGAGACGTTCGGCTCGTTCAATCCGGCCGACGGCAGCGAGCTGGCGCAGGTGACGCAGGCGTCGCAGGCCGACGTCGACCGCGCCGTGGAC
>NZ_JBKYMO010000475.1:0-4223 GCF_047302915.1 Massilia sp. CT11-108
GCGCGCATAGGCCGAGTACATCGCCTGCGGACCATGCGCCGTCAGCTCGACGATGCCGACCGGCCTCTTGGCCACCGCCTTGATCAGATCCGGATGCATCCTGTCGCCGATCCCGTGCGGTATGTGGCCGCGGTAGGCGACCAGCCTGCGGTTGTTGTCGAACACGATCGCGCTCCAGCGCGCCGGCAGGTTCTGGTTCGCGAGCAGTTCCTGCAGGCGGCGTGGGCGCAGTTCGACCGTCACCGCATACGCAACCTTGCCCTCGCGCCAGACCGGCACGGTGATCGAGATCACCCAGGGCTGCGTGGCGTCGCCCCGGTGCAGGCCGGACGTGACGGCGTCGCCTTTGGCGAAGACGGCGCGGATGTCGGCCTCGTTGCCGCGCGGCGGGAGTATGCTGCCGACGGCGTGGCGCGTGTCGAGGAGGACTTTGCCGTCCGGCGCGCTGACCGCGACCGCATAGGCGGGGAATTCGGGGCGCAGCAGCCGGCGCGCGGCCGTGTGGAACGCGGCCAGGTCGCCTCTGGCGAGATTCGCCTGGTTGGCCAGGGTGCGCGCCGCCGTTTCGCCGTTGGCGAGGTCGCGGTCGACGGCCGCGGCCAGCGCGCGCGCGATCATCTCCGCATCCTCGGCGACGTGGACCCGTTCGCGCTGGTCGGCGTCCCTGGCGAACACGATGTAGCCGATCAGGATCGGCAGGGCGCACGCCAGGACGAGCGTCACGAGCTTGGCGCGTATGGAAGGGAGAGAACGACGTTGTAACAGCTGCACAGCAAGCTCCGCGGATAATGCGCAGCCCAGGCGCCTTGCCAGCATGGTAGCCCAGCAGCCACCTCGTGTAAATTCGGGGTCAGAGCACATTTTGGGCAGGTGCCGCAGCCGCAAGTGCCTGTTTTATCGCAGATTTAACGCCGCGCGTCGGGGAAAAAGTGGACCTGACCCCGAATCTTGGCAACATTTGTTTCTTGCATGGCATGCAGGAGTGACATGGAGTCGCGCGGACGAGACGTTTTGCCTTACGTAAAGTCATTCTCCATGTTAATTTTTCGTTCCTCTGGAATACAATGAAGGACTAGTCCTACATTGATCGAAGAGGTGGTATGGCCCGGCCCGAAAAAGTCCGACTTGGCGAAATCCTGGTGCAACAAAAGCTGTTGTCGGAAGACCAGCTGAACCAGGCGCTTGCCGACCAGAAACGCACGGGCCGCAAGCTCGGCCGTGTGTTCGTCGAGAGCGGTTTCGTCACGGAAGAGCAGATCTCGGGCGCGCTGGCACGCCAGCTGGGCATCCCTTACCTCAACCTCAAGTTCTACAACATCAACCAGGACGTCGTGCGCCTGCTGCCGGAAACGCAGGCGCGCCGCTTCCGCGCGCTCGTGCTGGAAGACCGCGGCGAGACGATGCTCGTCGGCGTCTCCGACCCGACCGACCTGTTTGCCTACGACGAGATCGCGAGACTCCTCAAGAAGGGCGTCGAGCTGGCGGTCGTCAACGAGACCGAAGTGCTGCAGGCGATCGACCGCATCTACCGCCGCACGGGCGAGATCACGGGCCTGGCGCGCGAGCTCGAACAGGACCTGGGCGACACGACCTCCGTCGACTTCAACGCGCTGTCCGCCAACTCCGGCCTCGAAGAAGCGCCGGTGGTGAAACTGCTGCAGTCGGTGTTCGACGACGCGGCCCAGGTGCGCGCGTCCGACATCCACATCGAACCGCAGGACGGCCGCCTGCAGATCCGCTTCCGCATCGACGGCGTGCTGCACCTGCAGACGGAAGCCGACATCAAGATCGCGACGCCGCTGGCGCTGCGCCTGAAGCTGATGGCGGACCTGGACATCTCGGAAAAACGCCTGCCGCAAGACGGCCGCTTCGCCGTCAAGGTGCGCGGCCAGCGCATCGACGTCCGTATCTCGACGATGCCCACGCAGTATGGCGAATCCGTCGTCATGCGTCTGCTGAGCCAGGTGGGCATGAACTTGCGCCTGGATGCGATCGGCATGCCGGCCGCGCTGGTGGAACGCTTCCGCGCCATCGTCCAGCGGCCGAACGGCCTCGTGCTCGTGACGGGACCGACGGGTTCCGGCAAGACGACCACGCTGTACAGCGCCCTGGCCGAGCTGAACTCCGTCGAGAAAAAGCTCATCACGGTCGAGGACCCGATCGAATACCGGCTGTCCGGCATCAACCAGGTGCAGGTCAACGACAAGATCGAGCTGAATTTCGCGCGCGTGCTCCGTTCCGCGCTGCGCCAGGACCCGGACATCGTGCTCGTCGGCGAGATGCGCGATCAGGAGACGGCGCAGATCGGCCTGCGTGCCGCCATGACGGGCCACCTCGTGCTGTCCACGTTGCACACGAACGATGCGGCATCGACCCCGCTGCGCCTGATGGACATGGGCGTGCCGCGCTACATGGTGAGCGGCTCGCTGCAGGCCGTGCTGGCGCAGCGTCTCGTGCGCGTGATCTGCGAAAGCTGCTCCGAGCCGTACCAGCTGCCGGCGCCGGAACGCGCCTGGCTGCGCGCCGAACTGGGTGACCGCGCCGAAACGGTGCCGTTCTTCCACGGGCGCGGCTGCTCGCACTGCAACGGCACGGGCTACCGCGGCCGCACGGGCGTGTATGAACTGCTGGAGATGACGCGCGCCGTCAACGAAGCCGCCAACCACCCGGACCCGTCGCACTTCCTGAAGGTGGCGCATGCCGAGATGCGCGGCGAGACCTTGCGCCGCAGCGGTGTGCGCCTCGCGATCCAGGGCCGCACGACGGTGGCGGAAGCCATGCGGATCAGCAACCAGATGGAAGACTGATAGACATTCATGCCGTTCTTCGCCTACAAGGGCCGCAACGCGCGCGGCGAATTGATGCAGGGGGTGCTGGAAGGCGCCGACAGCAGCGCCGTCGCCGACCAGCTGTTCGGCACCGGCGTCACGCCGCTCGACATCACCCCGACCACCCGCAAGGCGACCACGCCGGGCAACGCCGCCGGCGCGAACGACAGCCTGTGGGAGCGCCTGACGCGCAAGAAGGTCACGTCGATCGACGTGCAGCTGTTCAGCCGCCAGATCTACACGCTGCTGAAGTCGGGCGTGCCGATCATGCGCGGCCTGGCCGGGTTGCAGGAATCGGCGACCAATAAAAGCTTCGCGCGCGTGATCCAGGACCTGCGCGAGTCGCTGGACGCGGGCCGCGAACTGTCGACCGCGATGCGCCGCCACACGGAATGCTTCACGCCGTTCTACCTGTCGATGGTGCGCGTGGGCGAGATGACGGGCCGCCTGGAAGAAGTCTTCCTGCGCCTGTTCGACCACCTGGAATTCGACCGCGACATGCGCGACCGCGTGAAGACGGCGATGCGCTATCCCACGTTCGTCATCATCGCGATGATCGCGGCGATGGTCGTGGTGAACGTGTTCGTGATCCCGCAGTTCGAAAAGGTCTTCAAGAGCTTCCACGCCGAGCTGCCGCTGATGACGCGCATCCTGATCACGACGTCGCGCTTCACCGTCGAGTACTGGCCCGTGATGCTCGGCGCCGCCGTGGCAGCCTTCTTCGGTGTGCGGACGTGGACGCGGACCGTGTCCGGCCGCCTGGCGTGGGACCGCTGGAAGCTGCGCTTCCCCATCGCCGGCAAGATCATCCACAAGGCCACGATGGCCCGCTTCGCGCGCAGCTTCGCGCTGTCGATCCGCAGCGGCGTGCCGATCGTGCAAGCCCTGTCGGTCGTCGCGCAGACGGCCGACAATGCCTACCTGACCATGCGCCTGGACCAGATGCGCGACGGCGTCGAGCGGGGCGAAAGCATCCTGCGCACCGCGACCAACGCCCAGGTGTTCACGCCGATCGTGCTGCAGATGATCGCCGTGGGCGAGGAATCCGGCTCGCTCGACGACCTGATGGACGAGATCGCGCAGATGTACGAACGCGAGGTCGACTACGAACTCAAGACGCTGTCCAGCCAGATCGAGCCGATCCTGATCACCTTCCTCGGTGCGATGGTGCTCGTGCTGGCGCTCGGCATCTTCCTGCCGATCTGGGACCTGGGCAAGGCCGCCCTGCATCATTGACGAGGCATCCATGATTCGTGTGAAGACAACCCGCGGTTTCACCCTGTACGAATTCGCGATCGTCGCCGCCATCACGGCGGCGCTTTCCACGGTGCTGCTGCACCGCCTGGACGGGTACCGCCGCGCGGCCGAGGACGCGGCGGCGCGCCAGACCGTGGC
>NZ_JBKYMO010000476.1:0-4191 GCF_047302915.1 Massilia sp. CT11-108
CCCCCCCCCCCCCCCCCCCGCCCTCCCGGGCGGTGGGGGGGGCCGCGGTCGTTCACTACCCCCCGCGGGGCCCCCCGCGGGGCGGGGGGGCGCCCCCCCCGGGGCCAAGGTGGCGGCGGCCGGGACGATGTCCTGGGCGACGGTGGCCAGCAGGCCGACGGCAAGGCTGGCGCCCAGCAGCACGGACAGGCTCGGCGCGGCGGCAATGGCCAGCAGCGCCATGGCCAGCAGCAGCGATTTCACGACGATGATGGTACGGCGATCGAAACGGTCGCCCAGCGGCGCGAGGAACAGCAGGCCGAGGGCGTAGCCGAATTGCGTCAAGGTCGGGATCCAGCCGACGGCCTGGTTGCTGGCGTGCAGGTCGGTCGCCAGCACGCCCAGCGTGGGCTGGCTGTAGTACAGGGCGGCGACGGACAGGCCCGTGCTTGCGGCCAGCAGGAAGATCAGAGGCGAGGTCAGCGTCGTGCGGATCGGTATGACAGTCGCCGTCGTGTGTGCGATGCTCATGTTGGACTCCATGGTGGGTGTGTTGTTGCAGTGCATTATGGAGAACCGAAACACGGCCGTGTAGCACCGGCGAACGTCGAACTGTTATACTTCACACGTATGAGCACGGACTTTTCGACGATCAATCCATCTGCCGACCGTATGATGCTGGTCGAAACCTTCGTCCGCATCGTGGATGCCGGCAGCCTGTCCGCCGCCGCACGCGCACTCGCGACGACGCAGCCGACGATCAGCCGGCGTTTGAAGTCACTGGAAAAATCGCTGGGCGTGCGCCTGCTGCAGCGGTCCACGCACGCGATGAAGCTGACGGACGACGGCATGCGCTGCTACGCGCGTGCAAAAGAGCTCATCGCGGGGTGGCAGGAATTCGAGAGCGAGATCCGCGGCGCCGTGGACGAGCCGGTCGGCATGCTGCGCGTCGTCGCGCCGCACGCGTTCGGCCAGCAGCAGCTGGTGGCGCCGCTGGCCGAATACCTGGCGCGTTATCCGCGCATGACCGTGGACTGGGTCCTGCACGACCGCACGCCGGACTTCATCGGCGAAGGCATCGATTGCGCGATCCGCGTGGGCGAGGTGCCCGATCCGTCCATGGTGGCGATACGGCTGGGCGACGTGCCGCGCATCGTCATCGCGACGCCCGGCCTGTTCGAGGGGCGCGCCCTGCCCCTCCATCCGGAAGAACTGGGGACGCTGCCCTGGATCGCGGTCAGCCATTATTATCGCGACGAGGTCACGCTGACCCATGCGCAGACGGAAGAAACGGTACGAATTCCCGTCAAACCGCGCATCTACACGGACAACCTGTACGCGATGCGAAGTGCCGTCGTGCTGGGCGTGGGGGCGGCGCTCGGTTCGCGCTGGGCGCTGCGCGAGGAACTCGACGCGGGCCGGCTCGTGCAGCTCGTGCCGGAATGGCATGCGTCGCCGCTGCCGATCTGGCTGATCTATCCGCCGGCGCGCTTCTATCCGGCGCGGCTGCGGCGGTTCATCGACATCATGCGCGTGGCGGTGCCGCGGGCGTATGGGGTGGTGGCACCGCCGGGGCGCTGACGTCTTCTCGCGCAATAAGCACCGTCGCCCCCGCCTTCGCGGGAACGACGTTCATGCTTCTGCGACTTGCGCTTCGGCCAGCAACGACCGGATCTCGGGAATGCACGACCCGCAGTTGCCACCCGCCTTCGTGCACGCCGTGACGGCCGCCGCATCGCACAGATTGTTTTGCCGGATCGCGATCTCGATCGTCTTGCGCCCCACGCCGAAGCACGAGCACACGGTCGGTCCGGGATCGATGCCCGGCTCTTTCGCCCGGCCGGCAAGAAGGCTGATGCGGTCGGACGGCTCCAGCTGCTCCTTGTCGAACATGCTGGCGAGCCACGTGCGGGCCGGCAGGTCGGCGCGCTGCGCCACGAACAGGCACGCTTCGATGCGGCCGTCGACGAGGTGCACGGCGCGGTACATGCCGCCGTTCTTGTCCTCGACATCGATCCAGTCCGCGTCGTCGTCGTGCACGTCCAGCAGCTTGCGCGCCCAGTCGTGCGCGGCGGCGAACGGCTTGCGGCCCGCCAGTTCGTAGCGGACGAAGTCCTTGCCCTGCACGCGCGTCCAGTTCGACGCCTCGCGCAGCGGCAGCTCCGTGCGCGACAGGATGAAACCGAACCACGTAACGCCGAACGGTTCGATGCGCACCGGCGTGTGCTTGAATTCCGGCTCGCCCGACACGGGGTCGACGGCCGGGTTGACGACGGTGCCCACGCGCGCGTCCGACGCCGTCTGGCCGCTCCAGTGGATCGGCATGAACACGCTGCCGCGCGCGATGCCGCCGCCGTGCTGCACGCGCGCCACGACGGCGCCCCAGTCGCTCGTCACGCGCGCCAGTTCGCCCGCCTTCACGCCGCACAGCAGCGCATCCTGCGGGTGCATGTCGATGTACGGTTCCGGGATGTGCTCGGCCAGTTTCTGCGAGCGGCCCGTGCGCGTCATCGTGTGCCACTGGTCGCGCACGCGGCCCGTGTTCAGCACGAGCGGATATTCACCGCCCGGCAGGTGTGCCGGCGCGCGCGGCACCGTCGGCACGAAGCGCGCGCGGCCGTCGCCATGCGCGAAGCGGCCATCGCCGAACAGGCGTGCGGTCCGTTCTTCCGGCGTACGCACCGGCCACTGCACGGGGTCGAGCGCATCGTAGTCGGCGCGCGTCATGCCCGCGAGGCCACCGATGTCGAACAGGCGGCGGCGCTGGCCCTCGGTGCCGTTACGCCATGCGGACAGGCGCGCGTGCTCGTCGAAGATCTCGTGCGGCGACGTGAAATCGAAGCCTTCGAAACCCATGCGGCGCGCGACGTCGCACATGATGTCCCAGTCGGCGCGCGCACTGCCCGGCGCGGACAGGAACGCGCGCTGGCGCGAGATGCAGCGCTCGGAATTGGTGACGGTGCCATCCTTCTCGCCCCAGCCGAGGGCCGGCAGCAGCACGTGGGCCGCCTCGTTGGTGTCGGTGCCGAGGACGATGTCGGAAGCGACCACCAGCTCGCACTTTTCGAGCGCGCGGCGTGCCTGGTCGGCATCGGGCAGGCTCACGAGCGGATTCGTCGCCATGATCCACACGGCTTTCACTTTGCCGTCCTCGATCGCGCGGAACAGGTCGACGGCCTTCAGGCCCGGCTTCGCCGCCACGTGCGGCGAGCCCCAGAAGTCCTGCAGCGCGGCGCGTTGTGCGGCATCGTCGAGGTCCATGTGCGCCGCCAGCATGTTCGCGAGGCCGCCCACTTCACGTCCACCCATCGCGTTCGGTTGACCGGTCAGCGAGAACGGCCCCATGCCAGGGCGGCCGATGCGGCCCGTGATCAGGTGGCAGTTGATGATCGCATTGACCTTGTCGGCGCCGCTTGTGGACTGGTTCACGCCCATCGTGAACGCCGTCACGACCTTCTCCGTGTTCGCGAACAGATCGTAGAAGCGCTCCAGGTCGCGCGGGTCGAGGCGGCAGGCTTTTGCCACTTCTGCCAGCGTGCCCGCCTTGCCGGCCGCGTCCAGCGCGTCCGCGACGCCCGTCGTGTGGGCTTCGATGAAGCCGTCGTCCGCGGCGTGCTGCGCGAGATGGCCCAGCAGGCCGTCGAACAGCCACACGTCCGTGCCCGGCTTGACCGGCAGGTGCAGGTCGGCGATGTCGCACGTGGCCGTGCGGCGCGGGTCGACGACGACGACCTTCAGTTCCGGACGGTCCTGCTTCGCGCGCGCGATGCGCTGGTACAGCGTCGGGTGGCACCACGCGGCGTTCGAGCCGACGAGCACGATCAGGTCGGCCTGCTCGAAGTCTTCGTAGCAGCCCGGCACGATGTCTTCGCCGAACGCGCGCTTGTGGCCGGCCACGGCCGACGACATGCACAGGCGCGAGTTGGTGTCGATGTTCGCGCTGCCGACATAGCCCTTCATGAACTTGTTGGCGACGTAGTAGTCCTCGGTCAGCAGCTGGCCGGAGACGTACAGCGCGACGGCCTCCGGACCATGTTCCGCGATGATGCGGGAAAAACCGGAGGCCACCTTGTCCAGCGCCTCGTCCCACGACGCTTCGCGCAGGCCGCCGTCTTCACGCAGCATCGGCGCGAGCAGGCGGCCGCGGTTGCCGAGCGTCTCGCCCAGCGCCGAACCTTTTACGCACAGGCGGCCCTGGCTGGCCGGGTGCGC
>NZ_JBKYMO010000477.1:0-4186 GCF_047302915.1 Massilia sp. CT11-108
CGGGCCCAGAACGGCGCGGCCACGCACAGGCCGAGCGCCGTGCCGGCATAGCACAGGCCCGTCACGCGGTTCGATACGTGCAGGACTTCGTCGGCATACAGGCCGAAGAACGTCTGCGGCATCATCTTCCCGGCCTGCACCAGCACGATGCCGAGCAGCAGGCCATGCAGCCCGGCCGGCAGCGCCGCCTTCCGCTCACGCACGCCGGAGGACCGCGTGGCCGGCGGCGCGACGGCCGGCAGGACAAACGAGGCCAGCGCCGCGCACAGCAGGCACGCCGCACCGGCCCACACGTTCACGCTGGTAAAACCCTGGGCATCGAACAGCCAGCCACCGATCACCGGACCTGTCACGGAGCCGATGGCCGTCGCGGCCTGCAGCTGCGCCATCAGTGCGCCGCGCGCCGCGCGCGTCACGAGCCGCGCGCCATAGGCCTGAGCCGCCGCGATGTAGCCGGCGAGGGCGCCCTGCAGCAGGCGCACGGACAGGATGACGGCCACGCTGTCCGTCGCCGCGATCCACCACTGCGTGGCCGCCAGCGCGAGCAGCGCGCGCAGCAGCATCGGCTTGTGGCCGACCCTGTCGCCGAGGCGGCCCCACCACGGCGTCGTGCACATCGCCATGGCCATCGGGCCCGCGTAGGCGATGGCGCTGACCCACGCCAGCGCGTGCGGCGACAGCTCGCCCACGCGGCGCAGGTGCAGGGGCCAGAACGGGCCGCTCATCTCCATGGCGCCCATCGCCACGAGCTGCAGCGCGAACAGCCAGCGCGTGGTGGTCATGCGAGCGGATTGGGCATGGTGCCGTGCACGTCGTCCTGCGTATCGGACAGGCGCATGCGCAGGAACGCTTTCGCGGGCCACTCATGCTCCAGCAGCGCCGCGCGTTCGGCGTGCCAGCGGGCCGCGTCGACGCGGCCGCGCAAGGCCGTGAACACGGCGTCGATCTCGCGCCGCAGGACGTCCCAGAACGGATGCTCGGGATGGCCGTACGCGCGCGCCAGCAGCAGCGCCAGTTCGGACAGGTGGCACAACAGCACGGCGTGCAGCAGCTTGTCGCGCACGGGTCCGTCGTCCTCGTACACGGTGGCGCCGGCGCGGTAGGCGTCGATCGCGAGGCCCGCGCCGCGCAGGGTGGGGCCGTGGATGCGCAGGTCGCCGAAGTCGCGCGCGAGCAGCTGCACGGGCGCGTAGTCCGCGTCGAGCATGATGAAGCTGTTCTGCTGGTGCGCTTCGAACGCGATGCCGTACACCAGATACGCGGACAGCAGAGCCGTCAGCACGGTGCGCGCGTGGCGCTCGAAGTACGCGACGGCGCCCGCGGCATGGTCGCCGTATGCGAGCGCGACGGCCTCCGTGACGAGCGGCCGGCCGCTGAACGGCGATTCCGCGAACAGGGCACCGACGGGGACCGGGAAGCGCGCGCCGTCCGCCTTCGCCATCGGATTGGCGCGGTACAGGATCGCCAGGTGGCGCGCGCGGTCATCGATGCCGTCCGGGTCGAGGTAGTAGAGGCCGACATCCTCGCGCACGATGTCGAGCGTGCCGCCGAAGCGCGCTTCGGCGTCGAGGATCGTCGCGAGCAGGCGCGTGATGCGCGGTCCCATCACGGCGGACTTCGGCGACACGGTCCGCTGCACGCTCGTCAGGCGCAGCGACACCGGCAGCTTCAGGTGCGGCAAGGTCGGCGAACCGGCCGGGACGACGGTGCGGAACGACATGGTCGGGGTCGCGTCGAGCGCCACGTCGTCCGGCAGGAGCAGGTCGCCGCGCGCGATCTCGGCCGCGAATTTTTCCGGGATCACCCTGCCGGCCTGGAAGGGATGCAGCGGCAGCGGGAGCCAGTCGGAAGGCGACTTGCCCAGCGCCGCCAGGGCGACTTTCCAGCGCAGCAGCGGCTGCGGGAAGTGCCGGCCGAACCACGCGAGGTAGTCGCCGTCGCCGGTCGAGAAGGTGACGTGCGCCTTGTCCGCGCGGATCGCGGCCAGCGGCACGGCCAGCGTCGGCTGGAATTCCGGCGACAGGGCCGTGACCTCGTCCGCGGACAATCCCAGCTTGGTCTTGAACGTGGGATGCCACGGATGGCCCAGCGTGCCCCATTGCTCCAGCAGCAGGGCGGGATTCGCATGGCCGGACTTGCGCAGCGCGGCGATGAAATGGGTGTCGGCCTTACCCAGTTCGGCGCGCAGCGCCCGCGCCCAGCCGCGGCGGTAGCCGAGGCACAGCACGTCGTTGGCGAGGCTGTTGTCGAGTTCGTGGATGAGCCGTTGGAGGTCCGCGCCCTGGCCCGGCAGGGAGGGCGCCACGCAGGCCAGCAGCGCCGCCGCGTGCACGACGGGTTGCGGCCGTTCCCCGGTCGCGTAGTACGACACGCCCCCGGCCAGCCGGCAATCGCCGATGCGGCCGAGGCTCAGGCCCTCGAAACGCAGCATGCCCTGTTGCGCCCACAGCGGCAGCCACGATACCGCGCCCTCCGTGATCAGCTGGTCCCGGTTCAGGAGGCGTTCGCGGAACAGGGCCTGCAATGTTCTCTGCAGGCTGCGCCGGCGGGCGTCGGACGAGGCCAGCTCGGCGGCAACGGCGTCCAGGGCGTGATCGACGGGGTTGAGCAGTTTCGGTATCGCGTTCATCGGCTTGCCTTCTCAATAACGACGGGAACGCAGCATAACGTAAACGCGAATCATTCTCAATACGATTCTCAATATTGCCCGATATGGATCAAGGCAGGGGCGTATGTTATGGTTGCGCCGATGAACACCCGATCCAACGGCGGCTACGTCGGCCGCTTCGCTCCATCGCCCACGGGCCCGCTGCACGCGGGGTCGCTGGTCGCCGCGTTGGCCAGTTATCTGGATGCGCGCGCCCACCACGGCACCTGGCTGATCCGCATCGAAGACATCGACGAGGGCCGCAGCGTGCCCGGCGCCGCCGGGGAGATCCTCGACCTGCTGCACCGGCTGGGCATGGAGTCCGACCGCGAGGTCGTGTGGCAGAGCCGCCGCAAGCACTTGTACGAGGCCGCGTACGACCGCCTCGCCGGCCACGTCTACCCGTGCGGCTGCAACCGCCGCGAGATCGCCGATTCGCGCCTGGGCGTCGCGCCCGACGGCGCCGCCATCTACCCGGGCACGTGCCGCCACGGCCTCGCGCCGGGCCGCAGTCCGCGCAGCCTGCGCCTGCGCGTGTCGGAGGCGGGCGAGGACGTGATCACATTCCAGGACCGCGTGGCCGGCGTCGTCACGCAGCGGCTGGCCAGCGAGTCGGGCGACTTCGTCTTGAAGCGCGCGGATGGCTACTGGGCTTACCAGCTGGCCGTCGTCGTGGACGATGCGGAGCAGGGCGTGACGGACGTCGTGCGCGGCGCCGACCTGCTCGATTCCACGCCGCGCCAGATCTTCCTGCAGCGGCTGTTGGACGTGCCGACGCCGCGCTACCTGCACGTGCCGGTGGTGCGCAATGCGAATGGCGAAAAACTGTCGAAGCAGACGGGGGCGCTGGCCGTGCGGCCGGGGGACGAAGAAGCTGCAGTGGCCGCGTTGCGGCAATCGGCGGGGTTTCTCGGGCTGGAAGTGGGCGAGCCAGGGTCGCTGGAAGCATTCTGGCGGGTCGCGGTGCCCGCGTGGGCGGCGTTGCATGTAAGTTGATGCCTCCCCGCATCAACCATCCATCTCACACCATCGGCCGTCTCCGGCTCATCCACATCAACCCGGCGAGACCCACGGCCAGCATCGACCACTCGGCCGTCTCCGGCACGGGCGGTGCGGCCACCAGCCAGCCGCGGAGTTCCCCGTTCGGATAGAGACTCGTGTGGATGTTGACGTAGGCCTCGTTGGCGTTGATGGCGTCGATGAGGGCCGTTTCGGCACTCGACGCCGTGCCGCCGTGCGTGCTCACGAAGGCGGGATCGTAGGACATCGCGTCATCCAGCGGGATGGCCTTGCTGTAGGTGCCCGCGGTGACACCCATCGGGAAGTCCTGGAACGGCACCGCCACGGGTGCCACGCCCGTGAAGGCCGTGCCGGTGCAGCAATGGATATGGGCATCCGTGGTGGTGCCGTCCAGGTCGCGGAACGGCATGTCGACGAACATTTCCTTCCCGCCCAGGTCGATCGTCACGAGGCTGGTGCCGGGCGAGGGGTTGGGCGGGATTTCCAGCGCCCCGGTGGCGACGGCCCGGTAGCTCGGGT
>NZ_JBKYMO010000478.1:0-4178 GCF_047302915.1 Massilia sp. CT11-108
CTGCTGGGCAGGCGCGGCCATGGTACGGCAACCCGCGACGGCCGCGGCGGCGAGCAGCACGGCGATGGTGAGGCGAGAGGCGGGCAAGACAGTCTCCTTCTTCATTCGGTGAAGCTTGGGGTTGTTATCGATCTCATGGTAGCATTGTTGAATTGATGCAATCAAGGCATCCTTGCTGCATGATGAGCTGCAAACCGGGCTGCCATGCCGCGTTGTCAGAAGTGGCGTTTCCCCTGGCGCGGCGGTATCATGTGACATCGTGTGCCGGGAATGAAATCGATAACAAAGCCAGGCCATCAGACTACAGGACAATAATTCAATGGGTAGTGAAACCAAGCAGGGCGACCGCCCGGCCGCCGGTGCGACCGTCTGGGACGTGGCGCAGAAAGCCGGCGTTTCCGCGATGACCGTGTCGCGCGTCATCAACGGCAACGCCAGCGTCAGCGACAAGACGCGCGAAAAGGTCAACCGCGCCATCCAGGAACTGAACTACCAGGTCAACGTGGCGGCGCGCGCGGCGCGCATCGGTACGCTGCGCGTCGGCCTGTTGTACAGCAATCCCAGCGCGGCGTTCCTCAGCGCCTTCCTCGTCGGGGCCCTCGGCGAGTGCAGCCAGACGGGCGCGCACCTGATCCTCGAGAACTGCGACAACCTGCGCAGCCAGCGCAAGGCGATCGACCGCCTGATCGCGGACGGCGCCGACGGCATCCTCGTGCCGCCGCCGCTGTGCGACTCCAAGGCCGCGCTCAAGCAGCTGGCCGAGATGGGCATTCCGTCCGGCGCGGTCGCGACCGCGAAGCCGTCGCCGCAGATGTCGGCCGTGCGCATCGACGACTACGAAGGCGCGCTGACGATGACCAGGCACCTGCTGGCCCTGGGCCACACGGACATCGGCTTCATCAAGGGCGACCCCGAGCATACGCCGGCCCAGCTGCGCTACCAGGCGTTCATCGACGCGATGCGCGACGCCGGCCACCACGTCCCCGCCGAGCGGGTGGCGCAGGGCATGTTCACCTACCGTTCCGGCCTGCTCGCCGCGCGCGAACTGCTGGCGCAGCCGACGCGGCCGACCGCGATCTTCGCCAGTAACGACGACATGGCGGCCGCCGTCATCGCGGTGGCGCACGGGCTGCACATGCAGGTGCCGGACGACATCGCCGTCTGCGGCTTCGACGACACGCCCGTCGCGACGACCGTGTGGCCCGAGCTCACGACGGTCCACCAGCCGATCACGGAAATGGCGCGCAGCGCCGTCGCCCTGCTGGTGGAACACATCCGCGCGCGCCGCGCCGGCCAGTCGTACATGCCGCAGCACCGGCTGATGCCGTTTACGCTGGTCGAACGCGAATCGACGGAAGCCCACGAGTAATTACCAATAGGGGCGCCACGTGCGGGTCAACCGCACGAGGGCCTCGAGGTAGAAGTAATCGCCCCAGATGCAGGCCTCGTCCACGCCGACGCCGTTCGGCTTGTGGTACACGCCGTGCTTCAGGAGGCCCGCGCCCGGCGTGCCGCTCGTGTCGGCGTAATCGCCCGCGAGCGTCAGTACGGTGCCGGCCGCGGCGCATTCGTAGGCCGGACGCAGCGGATCGGCCAGCGGCAGGTTGCGCGCCAGTTCCAGCAGGCCGCATGCGGCGATGGCGGCGCCCGAGCTGTCGCGCGGCTCCGGTCCGGACGTGAACACGAGATCCCAGTAGCAGATGCCGTCCGCCGGCAGGCGGTTCAGGTAGTAGTTGGCCAGCACCTTCGCCAGGTCGACGAGGCGGCCGTCGCCATTGTGGCGGTACACGAGCGGGAAGCCGGAGATGCCCCATGCCTGGCCCCGCGCCCAGCACGAATCGTCCGCGTAGCCCTGGTGCGTCTTGCCGTGGAGCGGCGCGCCGCGGCCCCGGGGGAAGAAGAACCGGTGGGACGGGGGGGCGGGGGGGCGCCCGCGGTGGCGCGCGGGCCCCCCCGGGTGGGGGGGGGGCCCCCGGGGGGCCCCCCGCCGGCCCCCGCGCCCCCCACCACGCGCCCGCGCCGCCCGGGTGCGGCTGGCCGGGCCGCGGCGCGCCGCTGCCCGGGTCGAAGAAGAACGTGTGGAACGTGGAGCCGTCGGGACGCACGATGTGGCGCGCGGCCGCCTCGATGTGGCGGTCGGCCGCCGTGCGGAACGCCGGGTCGCCCGTGAAATCGCTGGCCCAGTACAGCAGCGGCAGGTTCAGGTTGCAGTCGATGATCATGCGGCCGCGCTGGGCCGGGTCTGACAATTCGCCCCACGCCTGGATGATGCCGGCGCCCGGCAGGTAGCGTTCCAGCAGCATGCGCGCGGCGCCCAGTGCCGCTTCGGCCGCGAGCGGTTCGCCCGTCAGCTGGTAGCCGGACACGCACGAGAGGCTGTACAGGAAGCCGAGGTCATGGTGGTTGACGTTGATGCGGTCGCGCTGGCGCGCGTGGAAGCTCGCCACGTGGCGCAGGCCCGCGTCGCGGTAGCGGGCGGCGCCCGTCAGCTCGTACGCGAGCCAGAGCATGCCGGTCCAGAAGCCGTTCGTCCATTCCGTGTTGTCCATCGCCTCATAGACGCCGCCCTTCGACGACGGCATCGGGAAGGCGTCGCCGAAGTGCGCCAGGTTGCGGTCGACGGCGTCCAGCGCGCGCGCGATCGCGCGGTCGATGGCGGCCTTGTCGATGCCGCGGTTCCAGTGGGCCGGCAGCGCGCCGGTGTTCAGCGGCTCCAGTGCCGCCGCGTTCAGGGGTGGGGTCATGCTTGCTCCTTGTTGGATCATTTGGCAGGTTCGGCGAGCGGCGCGGCCTGCTCGCCGGACGTTTCCGCGGGCGTCGGCAGCAGGAATACGGCGGACAGGATCAGGAAGACGAGGCCGAGGCCCGCCAGGATCAGGTAGGTCGCGGAAAAACCGATGCGGTCGTAGCCGATGCCGGCCAGCGACGACAGCGCGAAGATGCCGATCGAGTGGCCGAAGCTCACGCCGACCATGTAGACGGTCGAGGCGAGGCGGTTGTCGAAATGGTGCGCGATGTAGCGGAACAGCGAGACGGCGAGGATCGGCAGCTCCACCGAGTGCAGCAGTTTCATCGCCGAGATCGAGACGGGACCGACGGCGAGGCCGGAACCGGCGATTCGCACGAGCATGATGGAACCGGCCAGCAGCAGGCCGTTCTTCGCGCCGATGCGGCGCACGAGCAGCGGCGCGAGGAACAGGCCGCCCGCTTCCAGGAAGATCTGCGCGGAGTTCAGGTAGCCGAACATCGCGACGCCCGTCTTCGGGTCCGGGAACAGCGACGCGAAATAACGCGAGAACTGCTGGTCGAACACGAGGTACAGGTTCGTCACGCCCAGCACGAACACCATGAAGCGCCAGAAGCCCGGCATGCGCAGCAGCGCGAAGGCGTCGGCCAGTTTGACGCCGTCCTTGCCGCGCACGCCCGGTTCGGCCGGGCCGCCACGCGTGACGGCCAGCAGCGCGAGCATCACGCCGCCCGCCAGCGACGCGAGCGCGAAATTGATGCCCGGGTCGACGTTGTAGATGCGGCCACTGAACGCGGCGGCGCTGGCGAAGCCCAGCGAGCCCCACAGCCTCACGCGGCTGTATTCGAAGCCGTCGCGGCGGCCGATGCGGTCCACGTACGATTCGATCGCGTAGCTGCCGGCATTGAACGTGATGCCGAGGTACAGCCCGCCCACGACGGCGCCCAGCAGGATGTTCGTCTTCAGCAGCGGCGCGTAGAGGAACGGGAAGAACAGGCCGGACAGGGCGACGAGCGCGGCCACCGTCCACAGGATGTTGCGGCGGGTGCCCACGCGGTCCGACACGAAGCCGTAGATCGGCTGCGAACACATCGCGGCAAAGGCGTTGGCGGCAAAGACGATGCCCGCCTCGGTCCCCGACAGCTTGAGCGTCTGCCCCAGCCAGACGGCGAGCAGCGAGATGCTCATCGCCTGGGCGAAGAAGTAGATGTAGACGTAGCCGCACAGGAAGCGGAATTGCGATGTGCGCGTTGCCATGGTGTCTCCTGGTTATCGTTATAACTGCTTGCCGAAATACTGTTGGCCGGACGCCGCGAAGTCAAGGGCCAGATTCGTTCCCTCCTCGCGGCGGACCACGATGGTACCCGCCAGCGCGAGCACGGCGTCGAGCGCCGGCGGCTGCGCACCGGCCGCCTGGCAGGCCGCGGTACCC